>CAZXXV010000116.1:0-9582 GCA_964644725.1 uncultured bacterium | reverse complement strand
CCAGAAACGCGATCATCATCAGAAAGGCAATCGCGTCCTTGTACGTGGACGAGATGAAAAAGGTGCCGAGGTTCTCGAACACGCCGAGAAGGAGTCCGCCCAGGATGGCCCCCGGGATGCTGCCGAAGCCGCCGATGATCATGGCGACAAAGCCCTTAATCCCCACCATGGTGCCCATCTCGGTGGTGATGAAGAACAGCGGCGCCAAGAGGACCCCCGCCACCGCGGACAGGATGGTGCTGTACGCAAAAGCCAAGGCCAAGGTCGTGTCCACGGGGACCCCCATCAGGCTGGCGGTCTCCTTGTCCTCGGCGACGGCTCGCATCACCTTCCCTGCCAGCGAATGGCGGAAGAGAAGCTGCTGAATCAGCATGACGATAACGGCCACGCCGACGATGACCAGTTGCTGCGCGGGAATGGCCCACCCCAGCACGGGAACCATGCGGGTTCCCAAGGGCCCGGGGAAATAGAAGGGCTCCGGGCCGTAGATGATGCGGGCCGCCTCTTTCAGGAACACCCCCATCCCGACCGTCGCGATGATCGCCACGATCTGGGACTGGCGCTTGAGGCGACTGTACACCGTGCGCGAGAAGACGGCCCCCAGCAGCCCCATGGCCGCCGCAGTGAGGAGAAGGCTGAGACCGAAGCCCAGCCGGAGGCTCAGGGCGAAAGTGGCGACATACAGAAAGGCGGCGAACATGAGGAACTCGCCCTGCGCGAAATTGATGATGGCCATGGCGTTCCAGATGAAGACGTATCCCAAGGCCACCAACGCGTAGATGCATCCCATTGCCACGCCGCTGATCAGTACCGGCAGCGGAACCACGGATTCCTCCTCGCCGCGGGCGGCGGACTGCGGGATGTCGGGGCCCGAAGCGGTCGACCCACCGGGCCCCGACCTCCCATGGTGATGTCTCAGAGCAACTCGGCGTTCTGCAGGGCCACCCGGATGGCCGCGGTTTGCGCCGGCGAGCTGGCCGGCATCGGAGCGCGCGGCACCCCGGCACGCCGGCCCAGTAGCTCCTGACAGGTCTTCACGTTGGCCGGCAGGTTGTGATGGTTGTGGTGCCCGATGGCGTTCCAGATGGGCAGCAACTTCTCGTGGAGCAGCAGCGCCTTTTTGTGGTCGCCTGCCCGCACCGCGTCCCACAACTGCACAATGAGGGTCGGGACGGCGGTGAGGATGGCTGCGATGGCCCCGTGTGCCCCCAACACGAACGAGGGGTACATGAGGGCATCCACGGCGCTCATGATCCGTCCGCGGTCTCGCAGCAGGAGCACGAGATCTGCCATCAGCTTCAGATCCCCGGCGCTTTGCTTGACCCCGATCACCCCCTCGACCGTGGTGATGATCCGGGTGAGGAGTTGGGGCGACAGGTAGGCCCACGGGACCACGTTGTAGATGATTATGGGCATGCCGGTCCCCTTGGCCAGGGCCTCGAAGTGCTTCAGCATGGAATCCTCATCCGGGCCGAACAGGTAGTGCGGCGGGGTCACCTGCAGCGCGGCAACCCCCAGGTCCTTCACGGCCAACCCGCGCTCGATGGCCTGAGCCGTGCTGTCGACGATGATTCCGGTGATGACAGGGATGCGGCCCTTGGCCTCCTTTACGACGATCTCGGTCATGCGCCGGGTCTCCGCCGTAGTGACGGTATGACCCTCCCCGGTGCTCCCGCAGACCGCCAGCCCATGGACCTTGGCCACCTCGATCATGTGGCGGGTCTCCGCCCGCAGGGCGTCCTCGTCGATCGTGTCATCCGGCCGAAAGGGGGTCGTCATTGGCGGGACAATGCCGTAGATGTGCTCGTACATGTTCTCTCCTTTCGCGGGGCACAGGCACCCTGCCGACGCCGGGGCGGCATGGCACGGGCCGCTGTGCGGTTACCTGGACTTCGAGGTCCCTCCCTCCTGGGCATGAGCTTTCGGTGAGTACCCGAGCCGAAGCGAGAGTTGTCTGGCCACCTCCCGCACCCTCGCCGCGAGGGCCGGGATCCGTTCCTTCGGAATGCGCGTGGCTGGGCCCGAGACACTCAGCGAGGCGATGACGTTGCCGGTGTAGTTGCGGATGGGCGCGGCCACGCAGCGGACGTCCGGCTGGTGCTCCGTGTTATCGACGGCGTATCCCTGCGCCCGCACCTGTGCCAGTTCCTTCCGGAGCTTGGCGGGATCGGTGATGGTCTGCGGCGTGTACGCCACCAGTCCCAGTCGACAGACATGATCCACCACGGCCTCCGGCTGAAACGCCAGGAGGGCCTTGCCCACGCCGGTGCAGTACGCCGGCGCCCCCTTGCCGATGGTGATATTCGAAGCGAGGCCATGGGGAGAGTCCATCTTCTCGATGGAGACCACCTGGGTGCCGTCGAACACCCCGAGGTGGACCGTCTCACCGGTCTCGCGGACCAATTCCTCGATGAAGGGGAGCGCTTCCCGGTGTACCTCCATGTTGGCGAGGACCACGCTCCCCAACTCCAACAGCTTGAGCCCCAAGCGGTAGAGATCCCGCTCTCCCTCCTGCTCCACAAGTCCTGCCTCGCGGAGTGTCGCAAGGATGCGATGGGCCGTGCTGAGCGGGAGACCGGCCCTTCGCGCGATCTCCGAGAGCGGGAGGCGGGGCTCCTCAAGGGAGAAGCATTCCAGCGCCCGGATCGCCTTTTGGAGCGACTTGAGAACATCGGCGCTACTCCGCTTGGGTGATCGTCCTTTTTTGGGGCGGCTCCTTGAAATCTTCACAGTTTGTGGACTCAAGCTCCTTTCCTTTCACCTCGCGGAGTGGCACCCGCAGAGCTCACGGGCTTAGGCAAGCGAGCTAATGGAGGACAGTTGAGAACGCCATGTGAGATCGCAAGGAGGGTCGCCCTTCGGAGCGCATTGCGGCACCTGGGCGAGGTTCGAGTCTTCCGGAATACGGAAGTGAGTTCTACAATTCAGAATCTAGTAGAAGCACTCTCCTCCTGTCAAGGCTAATCTTGTGGCTATCCGGCTACCGAATCGGCACCCGCGTCTGTTCTTCCGCTGGGCCCAATCCCTGGCCGGGGGAAATATCTCATTACCGGCAATCACCGCCTGCAGAGCTCTTCGTACACCTGGTTGTAGTACAGAGCGCTCGCGACCGGCGTATTGGGAGGAATGTGGTTGCTCACGGCCATGAAGTAGCCAGGACAGTTCTTGCCAACGGAGATGCAGCGCTCCACCTCGGCTCTTATCCTGTCCCTTCGGCCGGACAAGAGGGTCCTCGTGTCTGCGTTGCCGATCAGGAAATGGCTCCTTCCAAACTTCTCCACCATCACACTGAGATCGGTGAATATCTCGAACCAGAAACCGTGGTTTCCGCAGGCAGCCACGTCGTCGACGAACTGCGTGTAGTTTCCGTCGCAGACGAACATGACCTTCTTTCCGCTTTCCCGCAAGGGCGCCCAGAACTTTCTTAAGTTGGGGAAGACGTACTTCCGATACCATTCGGGGTGAAAGATGGCCCCTTCCGCCCAAACCATATCGTCGTGGCTGTAGATGACCGGGACATCCGCCTCGGCCAGCGCGTCATAGTACTGCTGGATCCAGGAGCCGTAGCGGTTCGCAAGCTCGCCGAAGCGCACAGGGTCCAGACCCGCTGCGATGAGGAGCATCTCCCACCCGAAGATATAGGTCAGTCCCGTGATCAGAGAGATGTAGATCCCGGTCATGTTTACGTTGGTCGGATACAGCTCGCACTGCCTCCTGTAGTGCTCCTCGAACCTGTGGGTGACCTCGGCCTTGTCGATGGGCCCATAGGTTTCCCAGGGGTCGAAGGCAAACACCTCCTCCGGATCCTGGAAAGGGGTCTGGATATCGTCGTCGAAATCCGAGCCGTCAACTGCGTAGACCGCGTGGCCCATGTTTGTTCGCTTGGTTGCGAGCTGTTCTTTGGTGATCAGATACGCGAAGAAGATGCCGTAGTTCCACTTCCGCACAAAAGCCTGCGCAGCCCTCCGCTTGACCTCCGGAGGGCTTGTTGGACCAACGTCGATGCCGGTCACTGCCTTCATCAGATCGAAGTGGTACTCAGTAATGCTGAACTCCACTCGAGGGATTCTCTTGGGCATCTCAAGATTGACTGCGGCCCATCCGTCTTCAAAGGACATCTCCTGTGCTCCTCGAAGAAAAGGTCTCTCGGATTCCCGGGCTAGGGGAACCCGAGAGACAGACAAAGCTTCGCCGGAAATCCCGATTACAGTCCTAGCTTCGCCCCGGCGTCATTCGTTTCCTGGATCGCCGCCGCTCCACCCTTCTGCTCCATGACGGTCTTCACGAACTTCTCGAACTCCTTGTCGATGTCGCAGTCGCTGATGACCGCCCTGATGAAGAACTCATTGAAGGCCTCACCGATCAGGAAGGTGTCCCTGGCCGGTGTGGACAGGTAGGTGATCCTGGCATCGACTTTGTTCTGAAGGTCCTTCTGGAGCTTGATGACCTTCTTCTCCAGGTCGACGGCGGAGGCGCGGACTATTGCTTCCGAGGGCGGACCCGCCGGCTCTGGAGATTGTGGATGTGGACGTGGGAGCCTGGTCGGATGGTGGTCGTCGCTTCGCCGATCGGCTCTCCGTATTTCACCACGGCCGCTCCGCGTCGGATCCTCGCGATGGCCAGCTTATGGTTGACCGGGATCCGCTCCAGTACCGAAATGCGCCGGACGCGGCCGCGGATGGAGAGGCGTACTTCGGTCCCCGGGGCGAGGTCCCGAAGGGCGACCGCGACGTTGTCCTTCGGGTCGATGACGAGGAGAACGGGTTGCCGATCCTGCCTCATACGAAGGGGCCCCGCGTGTAGATGTCCAGGGTGCGGTCGTAACCCGCTCGCTCGGCCCGCGTCACCTTGCCGCTGGCCGCAGCACACACGGCGGCCAGGATCCGCTGACCCGCGGCCGGCACAGCGCTTCCGCGCGCCAGGACCTCGCTCACATCCACGTCAATGTGAGCGCGTAGATGCCGGCAGGTTGTCGGATTGCCGCTCACCTTGACGACCGGCGCCAGGGGAAATCCCTGGGGGGCTCCGCGTCCGGTGCTGAAGACGAGAACCTGGGCACCGGCTGCCACGAGCCCGGTCAGTGCCTGCGGCTCGAATCCGGGCCCGTCCATGAGGTACAGGCCCGATCCGGCTGGACGCTCCGCATACTCCAGAACCCCCTGAATGGTCGCCGTCCCGGCCTTGGATACCGCGCCTAGTGATTTCTCCTCGATGGTCGTGATCCCGCCCTCGATATTGCCCTGGGAGGGCTGGCCGCCCAGCATGTCTCCCCCTGCGGCCAGGGCGCGCTGCTGCATGGCCTTCGTGATCCGGCGAATGGCGCGGGCCACGCCTGGGGTGGTCGCCCGGCGAACGAGCAGGTGCTCTGCCCCCAGGAACTCCGTGGTCTCCCCCACGATCACCGTCCCCCCGCGGGCCACTAGGGCGTCGACCATCTTTCCCACTGCCGGGTTGGACGCCAGGCCAGAGGTCATGTCGGACGCGCCGCACTTGATCCCCACGATGAGCCGATCCAGACCCACCGTCGTCCGGCGCACCCGTCGACACGCCGCAACCATGGCGCGGCAGGCCACCCGTCCCCTCCAGATCGCGCGCCGGCTGCCTCCGAGATCCTGGATGCTCACCCGGCTGACTGGCCGCCCGATCTGCTCGATGGCGGCATACACCCGGTCAACGTTGACCCCTTCGCATCCGAGACTGACCAGGACGACGCCGCCCACGTTGCCGTTCGTCGCCAGGCCGATCAGTGTCCGCTCAACCTGGATCAGGTCCGACTGAAGTTGCCCGCATCCCTGATGGTGCAGCAGGGGCCGCGCCCCCTGAACCCCGTCGGCGATCCGCTCAGCGACATCATTCGCGCACGCCACCGTCGGCATCACGGCAACGTAGTTCCGTACTCCCACGCCGCCATCAGCGCGAAGGTATGCCCGGATCGTTTCCGAAGGCTTCATGCGGTACCTTGCCGGAGCAGGCAAACCCGACTGTTGGCGACCTTGGCGCACCAATCCGCCTGAGGTCCGCCGGAGGCGGATTGGTACCGGCGGTTCAAGCTTTTCTCGGATTAGGATTGACGCCCGTCCTACAGCCCGATGCGTTGGGCATAGGTGGGATCCACCTTCACCGACTCCACCGGGTTCCGCAGGACGCCGATGCCCTCGATTTCGGACTCGATGACGTCACCGGGGTAGATCGGGCCGGCCATAGGGCTGGCGGTGGTGATGAGGTCCCCCGGCTCCAGCGTCCAGAAGGTGGAGGCGAAGGCCACGATGTCGTCGAAGCGGAAGATCATGTTGGAGGTATTGGACTCGGCCTCGATCTTGCCGTTCCGCCGCCGCAGGATGCGGAGATTGTAGAGGTCTTTCGGCATCTCGTCGGGCGTCACGATCCAGGGACCCATGGGGCCATAGGTATCTATAGACTTTCCCCAGGGCTGATACTCGCGGCTCTTGGCCTCCAGGGCTCGGCCGGTGATATCGTCGAAGATGGTATAGCCGAAGATCACCTCCGAGGCCCGCTCCTTCGGGACACCCTTGCAGCGCTTCCCGATCACGCAGGAGAACTCGTACTCGTGATAGACCTCGCCGTAGCCCTCGGGGATCTGCACCGGATCGTTCGGCCCCACCACGCAGGAGGGGGCCTTGAGGAAGATCAGGGGCACCGGGGACTTGGGGAGACCGATGACCTGCCGGTAGTCCTCGTAGTTGGTCCCGGTGCAGATGATCTTGGGCGGTCGGGGGACCGGCGCCCGCAGCCGGACACGATCCGCAGGGAATACAGCCCCGAGGACGTCGAACCTGCGCTCCTGGACGAAGCGTAAGGCCTCCCGGGCCGCGGTCACGGCACCGGCGCCACCACCGATAAAGCCGAGCATGTCGGCCGGAAGAATCCGGTCGGCCGTGCTGGCGGCTTCGGCCTCGCCCCCCGCGACCAGCGAGGCGGCGTAGGCCGCGTTGAGATCGACGACGTGCGTATCCACCACGGCGCCCACCCGATCCCGGCCCGCTAAAGCGAAGGTCACGAGTTTCATCCAGGTCTCCCTCTGGGCAATCTGGCAAGGCCGGCACGAGTTCTCCCTGATTGCCAAGTTGCCCGATTGCCTGATTGCCCGATCGCCGCTTGCCGCTATCCCTGTGCGCTCTCACTCGACGCCGCCGCTGCCAGCCCCGCCTGCTCGCGCAGGGCGCGCCGCTGCCGTCGGATGGCCGTGATGGTGGTGAAGGCGGCCAGGATCAGGATCGTCACCGCGATCGGCCGGGTCACCAGGATCAGGGGATCCCCCCGCGACATCGCCATCGAGCGCCGGAAGTTCGACTCCATCATGGCCCCCAGGATCTGGGCCAGGACCATGGGTGAGACCGGGTATTCGTACCGCATCATCAGGTAGCCGAGGAATCCGAAGAACACGCAGGTCGCCAGATCGAAGAGGTTGTTGTTGATCGCGTATGAGCCCACCATGCAGCAAATGAAAATCAGGGGCACCAGAAACCGGCGATTGATGTTGATGACCTTGGCAAAGAACCGGGCGAAGGTGAGCCCCTGGATCACGAAGACGAGGTTAGCCACGATCATGCCAGCGAAGATCTGGTGGACCAGTTCGGGATGATCCCGGAACAGGAGGGGCCCGGGCTGCAGATTGTGGATCGTGAGGGCCCCCATGAGGACCGCGGTCGCCGCATCGCCCGGCAATCCCAGCGTCAGCATGGGCAGCATGTCCCCGCCTGTGCTGGCGTTCTCGGCCGTCTGGGGAGCGGCCACGCCCTCGAGGATGCCGGTGCCGAACAGCTCAGGATGCTTGGACGTCCGCTTGGCCTCCGCGTAGCTCACGAAGCAGGAGGTCTCCGCCCCGATGGCGGGGGTGATCCCGACGATCAGGCCGATGATGCAGGAGCGGACGAAGGTCACCGAGCATTCCTTCAGCTCCCGGAGCTTGGGCAGGATGTCCTTCAGGACCGCGCTCACCTTCGGGGCGGTGAGAACCACCTCTACCTGGCGAAAGCCCTCGGAAAGGGCGAAGAGCCCGATCAGCATCGGGACGAAGGAGAACCCGCCCGTCATCTCGGCGTATCCGAAGGTGAACCGGGGGAATCCCCCCATGGGATCCAGGCCGATCATGGCAATGAGGAGGCCCACTGCCCCCGAGATGAAGCCCTTCAGGGGGGACTTGCCGGCCAGGGTGACCGTCACCGAGAGCCCGAAGACCGCCAGGGCAAAATACTCGGGGGCGCTGAAGCGCAGGGCGAAGTTGGCCAGGATCGGGGCGAGGAAGGCGAGACAGAGCGCCGTGAACGTCCCGCCAATGCCCGAGGCGACCGTGGCCATGCCGATCGCCTTGCCCGCCAAGCCCTTCTGAGCCAGCGGGTACCCGTCGAACACGGTCGCCGCCGCCGCCGGCGTCCCCGGCGTCTTGATCAGGATGGAGGCGATGCCGCCCCCGTATATCGCCCCCGTGTAGATGCCCAGCAGCATCACGATGCCCGTGATGGGATTCATGCCGAACGTGAACGGCACCAGGAGCGCGATCCCCATGGTGGCGGTGAGCCCGGGAATGGCCCCGATGATGATGCCGAAGAACGAGCCCAGGACCAGCGCCACGATGTGGTAGCCCGTGAGGACCGTGGCGAAGCCCCGGAGCAACAGGTCCAGACTGACCATGCAAGAGCCTCCCGAGGTTCTTGCTAGCGGAACCAGCCCTGCGGCAGCGGCACGTGCAGCGTGGTGTCGAAGATCGCGTACACGACGATCGGGACGACGATGGCGAAGAGGATCAGCCGCACCCAGCGCCGCTCCCCCAGCACCAGGCCGAAGAAAATCAGGAAGACGAAGGTGGTGGCGATGAAGCCGACGCGCTCCACGACGAACACGTACCCGAAGGTGAGGATGGCTACAACGGTGACGCGCCGGAGGTCGGCGCCCTCCAGCCTTTTCTCCAGCGGGAGGGCCCGGCCGGTCAGGGCGCGATAGAGAAGCATCCCGGCCGCGACCAGCAGGCATGCCGCGACCCCTCGCGGGATCAGCAAGGGGTTCCCCAGCAGCGCCGGGATGGGCCACTTGGTGGATTCGTAGAAGACGTACAGGCACATGGGGACGATCACGATAACGGCGAGGATGTCCCCCTTCTTCATGCTTGGATTGACCATGCGAACTCCGGAACGCCTGCCGGGTGGCAGGAACGCGCGGGAGGGAGGGCTTCCACCCTCCCTCCCCACGGCACCGCCGTGCGTCGTCTTACTTCTTCTTCAGCAGGCCCACCATGTCCAGCGTGGGCTCCAGGGTCTTCTCCATGTTGGCCAGGAACTCCTCGAACTTGTCGTGCTCGAGGTAGGCACGGGGTAGGGCCAGGTCGTCCATGAGCTTGAGATACTCCGGATCCTCTGCCGCCTTCCGGAACCCGTCGCGCAGGACCTTCAGCACCTCGGGCGGCGTGCCCTTCGCCACGCCCAGCCCGCGCCAGTCAAGCACCGGGCTCTCGATCGGATAGCCGGCCTCGGCCACGGTGGGCACGTCCGGGAACGCCGGATGCCGGGTCACGTTGTTGACCGCCAGGATCCGGACCTGCTTCGTCTTGTAGAACTGGAGCACCTC
>CAZXXV010000115.1:0-9617 GCA_964644725.1 uncultured bacterium | reverse complement strand
CTATCACGCGCAGGCTTGCTCCGCTCGACCAGGAGACTAGTAGGGGACTGGGAAACGGGGAAGGGGACGCGGAAACAAGGGGACAAGGGGAGGGGGAGAGCTGCTGAATGCGGAATGGCGAGTGCGGAATGCGGAATGATTGGCAGAACCGAGATCCGAGATCCAGGGAACCGGAGACAAGGGGATAAGGGGAAGGGGAGACGTGCGGAATTCGGAATGGGGAATGACTGCAGAAACCGACCGGAGGTTGGAGGGAGAAGTTGACATCCGCTGTCCGGGGAGGTATTGTAGTGAGGTAACTACATTCCAGGGGGACCGCAATGCACATGGGATTGCGAGAGGCGAATCAACGGTTCTGCAAAGCGGTGAAGCTGGTGAAGGCGGGGGAAGAGGTGATCTTGACCGAACGGGGAAAACCTATTGCCGTGCTCAAGCCGTTGGCGAAATTGCGTAAGTCAGATGCAGTGATTAGGCAGTTGGAGGCTGCCGGCCTGCTGCGGACGGCTGTCAAGCACACCTCATTGCCTGGCTGGACGCCTCGCCGGATCAAAGGCGCGCCACTGTCACAGACCATTCGTGAAGAACGGGATGCCTCCTGATGCCACCCGCATGGGCGTATTTCGACACCAGCGTGCTTGTGAAGCGGTATGTCATGGAGCAGGGTTCGTCCCGTGCGCGAATGCTGCTGCGCCGACACCGCTTCCTGTCCTCAGCTATCGCCCCGGTGGAGATAATATCGGCCCTCTGCCGGCGTCACGCCACAGGCGAACTGAGTCAGCGTGACTTTGCCGCGATTCTATCCAGGATCCGGAAGGATCGTGCTTATTGGGAGCTAGTGGAGGTGAGTCCGCTGGTCCTGGGCCGGGCCGAGGATCTTGTTCAGGAAGCCGCGTTGAGGACGCTGGATGCCATTCACGTGGCCTCAGCCTTGGCATTCCAAACCCTTTCAGGAGTTTCCGTTCCGCTTATAACTGGCGATGCGCGCCAGCGGGATGCGGCTGGGCAATTAGGGCTGGATGTGGTCTGGGTAGGATAGGAATCCTAAGCTGACAACCTCAGCCTCTTTCGGTTACCAGAGTCAGGCAGAGCCACTCTCCCTCTGTGCGCCGTTCGACAACCCGATAGGGTGAACCGCGCATCGCGGCGGTAAGGATCCCCTCCTCCTCGACCATGATCCCTCCAAGGATGAGTCGGCCTACTGGGGCAAGCAGTGTGGCGAGGGTGGGGAAGAGCAGGGGGAGGATCTTGGCATCCAGGTTGGCGAGGATCAGGTCGAAACGCTGATCCGACCCGACGTCCTCGATGCCCCCGTGAATGATCTGCACCCGATCTGCGCAATCGTGCAGGGAGAGGTTTTCTCTGGCGGCCCTACACGCGTCAGGATCGGTGTCAACGGCAACGACCCGTTGCGCTCCGATGGCTGCTGCCGCAATAGCGAGGATCCCCGTTCCCGTCCCCACGTCCAGGACCAGCGGCCCTTGCCTTTCTCCCCACTGGTCCATGAATGCCTCGAGCCCTTCGAGGCACATCTGGGTCGTGGCGGCATAACCCGTGCCGAAGGTCATCGCCGGGTTGATCCGGATCAGGACGCGATCCTCCGGGAGAGGGTCCTGATGCCAAGGCGGGGCAATCACCAACCGCCTGCCCACGAGGAGCGGTTCGAACTGCTCCCTGTTGATCCGTTCCCAGTCCTCGATTGGCAACTCGTGGACGACGATCCGTGCATCCGCCCCAGAGAAACCAAGGGCTGCCAGCGAATCCTGATACCGCCTCAGCCCCTCGACGAGCGGGTCCACGGACAGCGATTCAGAGAAGCTCGCGCGGATCAGCTTCCTGGGCGGCTCACCAGGCAGATCTTCTGCGATGAGGCCGAGCGCTCCCTCGGAGAAGAGGAACTCGCCCAGCGCCTCCTCGGTTTCACTGGCCGCGTGGAGGCTCACCTCGAAGTATCGACCCATCTTCATCTCTCTCCTGCGGGGGCAGAGCCAGGCGTGGTGAAACCTAACACCGTCTGAATACCCGTGAGGCGGGAACGAAAACGACGGGGTCCCCGGTCGGGAAGGCGCATGCGGGGACCCCGTCGCGCGAAATGCGAAAGGTCAAGAGAAGCGGCGCTCTTTTTGCCAGCGGAGGAACTGGATGAGGAAGGCGTCGCGGCGCGTCCGCACTTCTTGGGCCTTCTCAGGCGTCCACTCCAGGAACCCCCGGCCGCTCTTAACGCCCAGCTCACCCCGGGCCACCTTCTCCTGGTGGAGGCGGCCCGCCTCCTTGACGGTGCTGAGGTCGGGCAGGACGTAGTTCTGGACTGCCCGCACCAAGTCCAGCCCGACCATGTCGGCATGCTCGAAGACCCCGTACACGGGCAAGCGGAACCCGACGCCGGTCTTGACCGCCAGGTCCACGTCCTCGGCGGTGGCGATGCCTTCCTGGACGATGTTCACGCACTCCCGGATCATGGCGTGCTGGATCCGGTTGCCCAGTTGCCCCGGCCGGTCATGGTGAACGAGGACGGGGACCTTGCCGCAGGCCCGGAGGAGTTCCATGACCTCCTTGGCGATCTGCGGACTGGTCCGTTTTCCCACGGACACCTCCACCAGGGGCATCAGGTAGGGAGGATTCCAGAAGTGGGTGGTGAGAATCCGCTCCGGTCGGCTGGCCTTCTCGGCGATGGCGGTGATGCTGATACCCGAGGTGTTGGAGCACAGGATCGCATCTGGCGAGGCCTTGTCCAGCCGCGCGAAAAACGCCTGCTTGGTCGCCAGGTTCTCGGGTATAGATTCCACAAAGAGCTGGACGACGCGCACTGCCGCCTCGGGATCCGTGGAAGAGGCCAACCGGGCCACGGCGTCCTTGGCCTGACCGGGATCGGCCAGACCATTGGTTGCCAGGGTCTCGATCAGGGACTTGGCCGTGGCAATCCCGCGGGAAGCCCCCTCGGAACTGCGGCTGACGATGGTCACCTGACGCCCGGCCAGCGCGAAGGTGGCGGCGATTCCGGGCCCCATCATGCCGGTCCCGGCGACAGCGACGTGACGGACATCCATGGTGGACTCCTTTTCAATGGAAAATGAAAAACCGACAACTGACAACTGAAAATGACGATCCATCAATCGTGAGCGAAACCTTAGCGCATGCCTCCGCTTTCCGGTTGTCGGTTTTATCCGCCATAGGCGGATCGGTTTGAAATTTTTCGTTGGGCGAAAGCCTAGCGCTGCCGAATGCGGAAGTTCCCCTGCGCGTCGTTGTACCGCTCGGTCTGCACTCCCTCCAGCACCGTCAGGCTGACCTCGGCCCGGTAGGCCACGACGCTGCCCGGCTCCAGGTGGCCGATGTAGGTCTGCTTGCTATCCCAGTCGAACACGGCGATGTGGGCGTGCGCGTCCCCGCCGATGACCGAGCCCTGGACGCTCGCCAGCTCGATGGGGCCGGTGAAGTTCCAGTATTTGTCCGTGGGGGGCAGTCCCGTGCTGGTGATGGTGTGGAGGTGGACCCGCTGCAGCGAGCCGATTCCGCCTGTGATGGCCGCGGTGTCGATCTTTTCCTTCTTCACGACCTCCTGCAGGCCCTCGAGCAACAGATCATCCCGGTCGAACATCACCAGGATCGTGCGCGGGGTTGTCTTGGACACAAAGTACTGCATGGAAAGTCTCCTTTCAGATGTGGGTCGAGGCTCAGCCCTTCAGCGCTCAGGCCGTCAGGCCGGAGACGAAGTAGTCCATGAAGAACGAATAGAGCAGGGCCACCGGGACCGAACCCAAGAGCGAGGCCGCCATCAGCTCCCCCCAGAAGTACGCGTCGCCGCGGATCAGTTCCGTCGGCACCGCCACCGACATCGTCTTGTGCGTCGTGTCCGAAATGAAAGTCAGGGCGTAGACGAACTCGTTCCAGGAGAGCGTAAAGCCGAACATGGCGGAGAAGATGACGCCGGGAATGGCCATGGGCAGCACGATCCGCACCATCGCCCCGATGCGGCTGCACCCGTCGATCATCGCGCACTCCTCCATGTCCCTGGGGATGGACTTGAAGTAGGCGATCAGCATCCAGGTGCAGAACGGGATCAGGAACGTCGGATAGGTCACCACCAGCGCCCAGATCGAGTTGGAGAGGCCGAGCGACTGCACCACGCGGGCCAGCGGGATGAAGATCAGCGTCGTCGGCACCAGGTACGTGATGAAGGTGGCGAGACCGAAGGCCTGGGCCCCGGGGAATTTCAGACGGGCGAGAGCGTACCCGGCCATGATCCCAAACGTCATGGACAGAAGCGCGGTCAGGAACGAGACAAAGAAGCTATTGAAGAGCCAGCGAAGAATCTGGGTCTTCGCGAACAAGTCGCGGAAGTGGTCGAGCGTGGGGCTTTGAATCCAGAGCCGGTTGGCCTTGAGGTTGTACAGCTCCGGGTTGGCCTTGAAACTGCTGATCAGCATCCAGTAGAACGGAAAGAGCGAGAAGAACACGAACGCCGCCAGGGGAAGATACACGCCAAACACGCGCTTGAGCATCCGGAACCGTTTGCGCTTCATGCCGCTCCCCTACTCGCGCCGGAGATACTTGAGCATCAAGATGATGACGACGAGCAACGCCGGGAATAAGAAAAGCGAGATCGCGGAGCCCTCGCCGATCCGCCCCGCCACCAACGCCACATCGTAGGCCATGGTGGCGAAGATCTGCGTGGCATTGATGGGTCCACCGTGGGTCAGGATGTAGACGATCTGGAAGTCGGCGAACGTCCAGATCGTGGAGAACAGGACGACCACGGCAATGACCGGCTGCAAGAGGGGCAGTGTGATGTGCCAGAACTGGCGGAACTGTTTGGCCCCGTCGGTCTCGGCGGCCTCGTACAGCTCCCGCGGGATGGTCATGAGGCCGGCCAGGAACGAGACGGCGAAGAAGGGGAGGCCGCGCCAGGTGTTGACGATGATGACGGAGACCATGGCCCAGAATGGATCACCCAGCCAGGGTACCTTCCTCGAGATCAGTCCCAAGCCCAGCAGGATGTAGTTTACGATGCTGAACAAGGAGTCGAACATCCAGAGCCAGGTGAGGACGCTGAGCGAGGTGGGAACGATCCAGGGCAGCAGAATGGCCCCGCGGATCAGATTCCGGCAGGGGATCTCCTGGTTCAGCAGCAGGGCCAAGATCACGCCCAGGAACATCTTGAAGAACACCGTTGTGATCGTGTAGACGAAGGAGTTCCAGACCGTCTCCCGGAACAAGGGGTCCTGGAGGAGCTTAAAGAAGTTCCTGAACCAGATGAAATTCCCCGGCTCCCCCAGGACCCGATCGGTGAGACTGATGTACACGGCGAGGACGAAGGGGTACGCCAGCAGCACCAGCATCAGAAACACGGCTGGCGAGATGAGGAAATACCCCGTGAGCGCCTCGGGCTTCAGGAAGCGGCGCAGCCAAGGATCTCTTTGCGGGCGCTCCCCCACTGCGACGGCGATGGACTCCATCCGCCCCTCCGCCTCGTGCTGCTACCCTTTCGCGTAGATCTCCTTCAACTCCGCCTCGGCCTGTTTGATCGTATCCGGCGTGGACATGCCCTTGCAGGCTCGGGCGAACATGTTCACGAGCACGTATTTGACCATCGCCTCGGCCGCGGAGCGGGTCGGCGGCCCTGGGTAGCCAGGCATCCGGACATACTTCGGAATCTCGCGGATGAGCTCCAGCTTGGGATCCTTCTTCCAGACTGGATCGTCCTCATAGAAGTTGAGGAGCCCGGCGATCTGCCCCTCGCCCACCCCGATCCAGGCCGAGTACTGCTTGGGCTGCATCAGCCAGGTGATGAACTCCTTGGCCTCCTTCTGGTACTTGGAGAAGCGGAAGATCCCGAGACCCAGGGCCGACGAGTACCCGAAACGGCCCGCCGGTCCCTTGGGCCAGAGCGCGTGGCCCGTGACGGCGCGCAAATGCGGGGCGTTCTTCTGCTCGGCCCAGTAGATGCTGGCCGCATTCCCGGTACAGGCCAGCTCGCCGGCCAGGAAGGCCCGGTTGTTGCTGGAGTCGTCCCAGGAGAAGACGTCCTCGATCTCCGCCTCCTTGAACAGCCGGCGTACATAATCCACCGCTCGAGCCGTCCCGGCCGAATTGATGTCCACCGTCTTCCCGTCCGCCTTGCACTCGGCCCCCCCGTGAGCCCGGAGCATGGGGTAATGCGACTGATTGGCGTCGCCGATGGACCGGCCGAGCGCGAACCCGGAATAGTGGCCCTTCTCCTTCATCTTCCGACACAGGACCAGCATCTCGTCGTACGTATCGGGGAACTTGTCGTACCCCACCTCCTTGGCCCAGTCGGTGCGGTACACGACGGCGATGGGGATGATCCCCCAGGGGACCGATTTCCACACCTTGTTGACGATCCCGATGTCCTTGGCGATGTTCGTCCAACCCTTGAGCTGATTGCCCAAGGGCTCGGCCACATCGCTCACGTCGATCAGGGCCTTGTCGTGCAGGTGCGCGCCGTCGCTCCAGGTCGTGATGATGTCGGGGCCGGCCCCGCTTTCCACCGCCGCCGCGGTCTTGGAGGGGAGGTCGGGCTGATTGATGAACTCGAATGCGACCTCGACCCCCTTCTCCTTGGTGTACTGCTTGGCCTGCTCCCGGAGCGTGTCATCCATCGCGTTCAAGGTGTTCGACCAGGTCAAGATCCTGAGGCTGGCCGCCCCCTGCCCGCTGCGGATGAACGTCCCGAAGGACAGAGCAGCCGTGGCCCCGGCCGTCACGCCGAGGAACTTCCGTCGGCTGATCGCCCGGCCGCCTCCACTGTGTGCCAATCGCTGCGTCTTCCGCATGATCCTCTCCTCTCCCCCGCGAACGGGATTCCATCGGACGGAGGTTCCTGGCGCTCCGCAATACCCCGGCGGAGCTCGGGTGCCGCGCCGAATCTTCACCAGCCTGGCGAACGGGAAGACCCGAAAGATCCGGCGGCTCGCCTCATCGCTTGCCGGGCTGCGGTCATCAGAGATGCGGGAAACAATGGGGACGCAGCCGCCCGCCAGGCAGGCGACGTCAATGAGCTGGATGAGCATGCGCGGACAGTTGGCCATGGATCCTTGGGCTCGCGCGCTCAATGAGGGCAGCTCAAATCTTCGACGCGTTGCCGGCCCCTTGCCCGAGCCGGACCCGCAATCACTCATGGGGTGGCGCCGAGTATACTATGGCCAAGCCTGAAGTCAATGACTCTGTTGGCATCCGCCCGGGCTCCCGCGCCTGCGGTCTGTGCCGAGCCGCATCCATCGCGCGGCCGGAAAGTGTCCGAAGTGCGGCGGTGATTTTCGGCTTGCCAGCTTGGGGGTCTTTGTTCGGATCCACGCCGCATACTGCGTCCACCTGGGAAGCGATGGCATTGGTCCTTCCTCTGGGTCATCCTCTGTTGTGTGGGTTTTGCCCTGGTCGCCGCGTGACTCCCCTTCGTCTCCGCCGTTGAGCTGAAGAGCCTCAACGGAAACCCAAGATTCTCCCCCAAGGGCGTAGCGCCGCTTTGCGTGTGTGTCAGGGGGGGCGGCAGTTAGCTCAACCTGTGGGACGGACCCAGCCATCGTCGGCAATGCCACCCGGGGGGGCCGCGCGGGTGGGGAGCGGTTGGGGAAAGGGTTGGCGAAGGCAATGTCGGCTGCCAGATCCATCAAGGCTCTGGACATTCCCCTTGACACTTCAAGGCTGGCTGCGGCATGATCAACTACCTCGCAGAGCACTGGCGCGCGAGTCGCGGTGGGGAGGCGGCGCCTACGTCGCGGCTGGACATTCCTGGAGATGGCCGCGGGTATACTGCCTATTGGTTGCCGAGCACTTGAACCACAAGGAGCATCCGCATGAACCCTGTCGTGTTGGTCACCCGCAAACTGCCAGACGCAGTCGAGAATCGTCTCCGCCGCGATTACCGGCCGCAGCTCAACCCCGACGACCGCCTGTATTCCAGCGACGAGCTGATTGGGAGGGCCGTCGACGCCGACGCGATACTTCCTTGCCACACTGAACGGCTGTCGGCTGAGGTCATCGAACGGCTTCCTGACAGTATCCGCATCATCGCGAATTTCTCAGTGGGTTTCGATCATGTGGATCTCGAGGCGGCGAAGGCCCGGGGTATTGTCGTCACCAACACACCCGACGTCCTCTCGAACGCCACCGCCGAGCTAACCATCATGCTCATGCTCGGCGCGGCGCGGCGAGCCAGCGAGGGGGAACGGCTGGTGCGGACCGGAACGTGGCGGGACTGGAGCCCAAGTTTCATGGTGGGTACCCAGGTGACCGGCAAACGGCTCGGTATCGTGGGCCTGGGGCGGGTCGGGCAGGTCACAGCTCAGCGGGCTCGGGGGTTCGAGATGGAGATCCATTATCATGACCTCCATCGGCTGCCTCCGGATATGGAAAAGGGCGCGATTTTTCACCCGACCGTTGAAGACCTCTTGCCGCACTGCGACTTCCTGGCGTTTCATTGCGTCGCCACGCCGCAGACCCGGAAGATGCTCAATACCGAGCGGATTGCCTTGCTTCCGGACGGCGCCATTGTCATCAACGCAAGCCGCGGTACGGTCATCGATGACGAGGCACTGATTGCGGCTCTGAAGTCCGGCAAGGTGGCCGCAGCCGGCCTCGACGTTTACAACAACGAGCCCAACATTCATCCGGGGTATCGGGAGCTTCCGAACACCTTCCTGATGCCGCACATCGGCAGCGCCACCAAGGAAACCCGCGACGGCATGGGATTCCGGGCCCTGGACAATCTGGATGCCTTTTTCGCCGGCCGCGAACCCCGTGACCGCGTGGCCTGAGCCGGAACGGTGACGGCGCGCATCCCGCCGCGGGCTATAGACCGCGGGGGAAAGCGGTCCGGCCCTTTTTGCGCTGTCAAGGCGGACGTCCTGCCCTCGACCTCAACATGAACATATCATAGTGCGTCTAATGGGGCACCAGGCTGTTTTCTCGGTGTCAAGGTAATTCCTTTCTCTCGGTGTCTGGGCCCCGTCCGTCACGCTAAGAAACTTCCGCCGGCTGATCGCCCGGCCGCCTCCACTGTGTGCCAATCGCTGCGTCTTCCGCATGATCCTCTCCTCTCCCCCGCGAACGGGATTCCATCGGACGGAGGTTCCTGGCGCTCCGCAAGAGGGTGGCGGAGCTCGGATGCCGAGTTGGGTCTTCGTCAGCTTGGTACGCACTCGGTTTGTCTGATCGTTCCCCAAAGGTTATGGTGTTCGCCGAAGCCCCATTCCCGCGTCACTCCGCAGCCGCAGGAAGCGCGAATGACCAGCCGGGTCAGGATCGGTAGTCGAGTTCTTGCGCAGCCCGAAGGACCCGGTTGCGGGCCTCCTCGCTCGCCGGGCCGTGGTCGTTGAGGATGCGGGAGACGGTGGCGGTGGACACACCCGCCAGGTGGGCGACGTCCTTGAGTCGGCTGACCCTGGGAGGTCGGTGAGACATGGGCATTCGGGCTCGCGAAGTCTTTGGGGATGATTCGGAGTCTACCGGATCGTGTAATGCTTTTCAGTGGTCCATGTAATCAATTACGGCCCCCAGTATACTACATCGGAACCTGGAGTCAATGGTCCGATACATTATTCGTCCATGCCGGTGTCTGGGGGCTCGGTCGAACCACACGCGCGGCTGGGTCGGAGCTCTTG
>CAZXXV010000114.1:0-9649 GCA_964644725.1 uncultured bacterium | reverse complement strand
TCCAGGGTGATCCCGCCAATCGCCAGGATGGGGAGAGACACCGCCGCCCGGACCTCGCGCAGCGCCTCCAGGCCGCGGGGAGTGTACCCGGTGTCCTTGGTGCCGGTGGGAAACATCGGGCCAAATCCGATGTAATCGGCCCCGCACTCCCGCGCCGCCTCGGCCTGCTCGCGGCTGTGCGTGGAGACTCCCAGGATCCGCCCCGGGGGGAGGAGGGCCCGCGCCGCCTCGGCCGGCAGATCCTCCTGCCCCACGTGCGCGCCATCCGCCCCGGCGGCCAGGGCCAGGTCCAGACGATCGTTCACGATGAAGACCGCCCCGAGCGACCGGCAGAGGGCCTGAATGGCCCGAGCCTGGGGCAGGAGAGCTCGCAGGTCGCCTGCCTTGTCGCGGAGTTGAATCATGTCGGCCCCGCCCGCCAGGGCCGCCTTTGCGATGGCCACGTGATCCCGGCCGGGGGCCAGCGTCGCATCCGTGATCACGCACAAGTGGAGCCGGTCCAGCACTATTGCTCCTGAAGCAGACGCTCGAGAAACCGGGTCGAGGTCCTCCCGGCCAGAAAATCCGGATGCCGGAGGACCTTCTGGTGAAACGGGATCGTGGTCTGCACGCCCTGGATCAGCATCTCGTCCAGCGCGCGCTGCATGCGGGCGATGGCTTCGTCCCGGTCTCGGCCGTGCACGATCAGCTTGGCGAGCAGCGAGTCGTAGTAGGGGGGAACGATGTACCCGACATAGGCGTGGCTGTCCACGCGCACGCCGGGACCACCGGGCGGCCGGAAGTTCGTCACCCTCCCGGGCGAGGGGAGGAACCGGTCCGGGTCCTCGGCGTTGATCCGACACTCCAGACTGTGCCCCACCAGGCGGACCTCCTCTTGGGCAACCGGCAGCGGCTCGCCGGCCGCGATCCGGATCTGCGCCTTCACCAGGTCCAGTCCCGTCACCATCTCGGTCACCGGGTGCTCCACCTGGATCCTGGTATTCATCTCCATGAAGAAGAAGTCGCCCCGTTCGTCCAGCAGAAACTCCACCGTCCCCGCGTTCCGGTAGCCCGCGGCCCGCGCCACCCGGAGGGCGGCCTGCCCCATAGCCTGGCGGAGCGAGTCGGTCAGCGCCGGCGACGGCGCCTCCTCCACCAGCTTCTGGTGGCGCCGCTGGATGGAACAGTCGCGTTCTGGCAGATGGATGCCCTGGCCGTGATGATCCATCAGGATCTGGACCTCCACGTGACGCGGGTCGGACAGGAACCGCTCCAGGTACACCCTCGCGTCGCCAAAGGCCGCCGCTGCCTCGGCCGCCGCCGTGGCCAGGGCGGACTCGAGCGATTCGGGGGTGGTGACGACGCGTAGGCCTTTCCCGCCGCCGCCGAGGCTGGCCTTGATCATGACCGGGTAGCCGATCTCCCGTGCGGCCCGCCTCGCCTCTTCCAGCTCACGGACCGGATATTCGGTGCCCGGCAGGATGGGGACGCCGCTCCTCGCGGCCATGCGCCGGGCCGCCGCCTTGTCTCCCATCATCTGAATGCTGGATGCCGGCGGGCCGATGAACTGAATGCCGCAGTTCTCGCACACCTCCGCGAACTGCGGGTTCTCCGCTAGGAAGCCGTATCCGGGGTGGATCGCCTCGGCGCCGGTGATTTCCGCAGCACTGATGATCCGGGGGACCTGCAGATAGCTCTGGGCAGGTTGCGGGGGACCGATGCACACCGCCTCGTCCGCCAACTGGACGTGAAGCGCGTCGGCGTCCGCCTGGGAGAAGACGGCCACCGTCCGGATGCCCAGCTCCCGGCAGGCCCGGATGATCCGGACGGCGATCTCACCACGGTTGGCGATCAGGACTTTGGAAAACACGGGGAGGGCTCGATCGGTCCCCGAGTCCGCCTCAGGCGGGCTCGATGAGGAAGAGCGTTTGTCCGAACTCCACGGGCTGACCGTTCTCCACCATGATCCTGGCGATCCGTCCCTTGACCTCGGACTCGATCTCGTTCATGAGCTTCATGGCCTCGATGATGCAGACCGCGGTCCCCTTCTGGACGACGTCCCCCTCTTTCACGTAGGGTTCGGCGCCCGGCGCCGGGGCCCGGTAGAAGGTGCCGACCATGGGCGATTCCAGGGGGATGAGGCCTGCGGCCTCCAGAGCGGCCGCGGTGGGAGGCAACGGGGAGGAAATCACAGTACCAGAGGTTCCGGTGGGCGGGACCGGGATCATCGCCGCCGGAGGAGTCAGAACCTGCCCCGACCGCCGCCGGATGCGAATTCGCCGGCCCCCCTCCTCGACCTCCAGTTCCTCGACATCGTTCCCCTCCATGAGGCGGAGGAGAGCCTTGAGTTCTTTGAGGTCCATCCCGACCTCCTCTCAGCGTTCCGCCAGAAAACTCAGAACGGACCTCCCAGGCATGCCGTGGCCGGTGCCGACGTGCGACTGGCTTCAGGCGCGCTCTATGTAGGTGCCCGTCCGCGTGTCCACCCGCAGCCGGTCCCCCACGTTGATGAAGAGGGGCACCTGGATCACGGCCCCGGTTTCCAGGGTGGCCGGCTTGGACCCGCCCGAGGCGGTATCCCCGCGCACGCCCGGGTCGGTCTCCGCCACGGCGAGTTCCACGAAGGTGGGCACCTCCACCGTCAGCGGACTCCCCCGGTGGGATACGATCGTGACCACCATTTCTTCCTTGAGGTACTTCCGGGCGTCTCCGAGCTGTTCCTCCGAAAGGAAGAACTGCTCGTAGGTCTCCGTGTCCATGAAGTGAAACTCATCGCCGCTCTGGTACAGGAACTGGGCCCGCTTCTCCTCCAGCTCGGCGGGCGGCAGCTTCTCTTCTGTGCGGAACGTCCGCTCGACGATGGCCCCGGTCCGCATGTTCTTGAGCTTCGTCCGGTTGAACGCGCCGCCTTTGCCGGGTTTGACCCACTGATAGTCGGTCACCACGAAGGGCACGCCGTCCACCTCGATCTTCATTCCAGGTCGCAAGTTACCGGCAAAAATCACTGGCTCTCGCTCCTCCGTCGTTGCACCCCCCGCACCTTGCGCCCGCGGTGCGGATGCAGGGTCAGATGCGCGAGCGCGGCCCGCAGTCCTAGCAGGTAGCTCTCCGCGCCGAAGCCACCGATGAGCCCGACGGCGACCTCGGCGGTCAGCGAGTGATGGCGAAACGGCTCGCGCGCGTGAATATTGGACAGATGGACCTCCACCACGGGAAGCCGGGTGGCGGCAATGGCATCCCGGAGCGCCACGCTGGTATGGCTGTAGGCGGCCGGGTTGAAGACCACGGCGTCCGCCCAGGCCATGGCGTCGTGCAGGGCCTCGATCAGCTCCCCCTCCCTGTTGTGCTGCCGAAAGCGCACCTCGCAGCGGAGTTCGCGCGCCAGCTTCCGCACCGCGGCCTCGATGTCCGCCAGCGTGGTCGTGCCGTACACGCCGGGCTCGCGCGTGCCCAGGAGATTGAGGTTCGGACCGTTCAGGACCAGGATGCGCGCCACGGCTCACCCATCGTCAGAAACAAAAAACGGCATCGTGCCATGGCTGTGGAACGATGCCCGCGTGGTCGGCCCGCGCGAGACCACGCACCGCCCTTACAATTCGCCGAGCTGTCCCGCGGCCTGGGCGACGGCATGTCGCATCTGCCCGCGCAAGCTCGTGGGACCCGCCTCCACTCCCAGGACCAGGTCGCCCGGCACAAAAGCGAAGACGACCTGACGTTTTGTCCCTCGCACGCTGAAGCGTTGCGGCAACCCGCACTCCAATTCGGCCGCCAGCGCCTGGGCCTGGCGCAGGAGACCCGCGTACTCGCCGGCGATGGCTTCCAGGTCCGCGCCTCCGGCCGACACCGCCTGTTCGATGGGGACGCCGTCCAGCGCCATGAGCAGGGCCCCCTCTCCTTCCCGCACCGCCTGGACCAGATCTGCCACCGTTTTGGCCAGATCAGCGGCCATGGCTCGCATTCCCCCTGCGTCGGGTCTTCCCGCCTCCCGGACCTTGCGTGCCGCCTCGCGCAGCGAGAGGAGTTTCTCCAGCACGGGAGGGCTTGGCGCACCCTGCCCTAAGCCTAAGATGTCTCCGCCGGTCGCGGCCGAGGCCGCCTCGCCGGGCCGTCGTCCGAGCTGAGAGTAGATCGCCTCTGCCACGTCCGTGTGGCCCTGGGATGCGTACAGGGCAGCCAGGGTTGGGCTGGCCAGGGGATCGCGATTCCGTCCGGGGGCCGGGACCGATTCCTCGGAGGCGCCGGCCTCCGGGGTCACGGGCAGGGCGGCCAGGCGATCCTGCGTTTCGGAATCGCCGGGGTCGAGGCGAAGCGCCCGCTCGTAATATCGCCGAGCCCCATCCGGGCGCCCCTGCCTCGCGGCGATGTCGCCCAGGAACCTGAGGGCCAGCAGGTGCTCCGGCGCCTGCTCCAGGACGCGACGAAATTCCTGCTCGGCCTCGTCTAGTGCGCCCCGTTCCAGCAGGGCCTGCGCCAGCACCGCTCGCCCGCCGGCGGAGCTGGGATGGGCGGCGAGGCCATCGCGGCAGATCTGGATCGCCTCGTCCAGCAGGCCTTCCCTGCGGTACGCGTCGGCGAGCCGGGCAAAGACCCGGGGGTCAGGATCCTGCTCAGACTTGGCGGGCTCTCGCACCCCCCCAACCCCCCCAATCAGGCCCCCTCTTCCCCACTGCAAAACCGACGACTGACGACAGGGAGCCGGCCGACGGCTCTCCTCCGTTGTCCGTCATCAGTTTCTCATGGGGACCTATCAGCGCACCTCGCGGAGGGTCCTCCGCAGCTCTTCGCGGTCCAAAACCGGCGCGAAGGTAACACTTCCCACCCCACGTGTCAACACGAATTGGAGCACTCCATCGCGCGCCTTTTTGTCGCTAACCATATATGTTTCCAGGGATTCCGGGGGCGGCAGCGGTGCGTCAAGGAGGCCGAAGCGCCCCAGGAGTTCCTGCAGTCGGCGCGCATCCTCCTCGGGACAGATCCCCCGCAGGACCGAGAGCGCCGTGGCCACCACCATGCCATGCGCCACCGCCTCGCCGTGCGTGACCGCCCCGTATCCCAGGGCCGCTTCGATGGCGTGACCCACGGTGTGGCCGAAGTTCAGCATGGCGCGCAGGCCCGCTTCCCGCTCGTCCGCCTCGACGACCCTGGCCTTGATGGCGCAGGAGCGAGCGACTATCTTCTGGAGCGCATCGGGATCCCGCGCCAGGATGCGGTCGGCCTGCCGCTCGAGGCTCTCGAAGAAGGCCGCATCGGCGATCATACCGTGTTTCACCACCTCGGCCAGGCCCGATCGGAACTCCCGTTCCGGCAGCGTGGTGAGCGTGAGGACGTCAGCCACCACCACGCAGGGCTGGTGGAAGGCGCCTACCAGGTTCTTCCCTTCTGGCAGGTTCACCCCGGTCTTCCCCCCCACGCTGCTATCCACCTGGGCCAGGAGGGTCGTGGGGAGGTTGACGAAAGGGATGCCGCGGTACATCGTGGCCGCCACGAACCCGGCCAGATCCCCGATCACCCCTCCGCCGAGGCCAAACAGAGCGGACCCGCGATCCAGTCGGGCGCGAACCAGCTCCCGATAGAGGCGGCCCGCCTGATCCAGGGACTTGCTTTCCTCGCCCGGAGGCACCGTCAGGAGTGCAACCTCGTGCCCCACCTCGCGCAGGGAATCGACCACGATCGGAGCGTAGTCCGTGGCGAGAGCGGGGTGCGTGACGAGGCCGAGATGCCGCCCGAGCTTGCGCGCCCGGATCAACTCGCCGACCCGTGCCAGCAGGGCCGATCCGACATGGATGTCATAGGCGCGGTTACCGAGGTTGACCCGGATCGTCTCCATGAGCGTCTGAATTACTCCGCGGGGGATATGCGGTGCCGCGCCAGAAGTTTGACGAGGTGATCCACCACCTCATCCATGGTGCGATCTGATGTATCTACGATCAGATCCGCCCGGGCGTAGGCCGGGGCGCGCTCTTTCATGAGGAGCCCGATCCGCTCGCGCTTCTCGCCTCCCCGCAACATTGGGCGATCATCGCCGCCTCCTATCCGAGAGAGGATGACGTCGGGGCTGGCGGTGAGCGCGATGATGACGCCGCTCCGCTTCAGGACCTCGAGGTTTCGCGGATCGACGATGGCGCCGCCCCCGGTGGCCACGACGCAGCCCGTTCGGCCTGCGGCCCGTTCCACCATGCGGGCTTCCAATTCCCGGAAGATGGCTTCGCCCTGGGTTGCGAAGATCTCCGGGATGGGCATCCCCGCCTTGGCCTCGATCAGGGGGTCGAGGTCCAGAAATTCGTATCCGAGGCGGACCGCCAGACGGCGGCCCACGGACGACTTCCCGGTCGCCATGAAGCCGGTGAGGATGATGTTTCGCTTGGTTTCGGTCATCATCGTCGCCTTCGTGCATCCCGGCTGCAGCGACAAGCGGCAACGAACTTACGGCACGCCACGCAACCAGTCAAGGGGTATTTGCCCGCGCAGAGTCGAGCGCATCATCTGTAGCCATTAAGCTGATCACCGGACACTCGGGGTAAGATTGGCGCCGCCAATCACTCCCGAGGAGGTCCGGCGATCAGCTTGACTACTACAAATCAAGCTTCATTTAAAGAAGATATTCGGCAAGACAAGGGTGAGCCACGGCACCGCGGTGATGACCAGCAGCCCCACGAGAAGCGCCACCAAGAAAGGCGCGAAGGAACCGAATACCCGTCCGACGTCAATTTCTGCAAAGGTGCAAGCGATAAAGATGCCCATGCCCACGGGAGGGAGGAAGAGCCCTATACCCAGCGACGCGATGACCAGTATCCCGAAATGGAGGGGATCTATTCCAAGCTGGGTTACCAAGGGCAGGAAGATGGGAACGAGGATCAACATGGCGGGAACGCCTTCCAGCACAGAACCCAGAAGGATGAAGCATACGTTACTAAGAAGGAGAAAGACGAAGGGAGAGGAGGAGATCCCTATCGCCACTCCCGCGACCATCTGGGGAATCTGGTTCGTCGCGAAGATCCAAGAGAGAACCGATGCGAACCCAACGAGAAACATGACAGCGCCGGTCGTCATCACGGTGCGACTCAGCATGGGAATCAGCTCGCCCCATCGAATCTCCCCATAAACGAACACACCGACGATGAAGGCATAGACGACGGCGACCACGGATATTTCAGTGGCTGTAGCAGCGCCGCTCAGGATGCCCCCAAAGATGATGGCCGGACACAATGGGGGAATGATCGCTCCAACGACGGCACGCATGGATTCTCTCAAAGGAACCCGTTTCTCCACGCGAAAGTCGCGCCTCACCGCTTGGACATAAATCAGAACCATAATGCATAGGGCCAACACGATGGCCGGAATGAAGCCGGCGGCAAAGAGCGCGCCGACGGACATGCCGGTCATGCCGCCCAGCACGACCATGGGGATACACGGAGGCACGAGGATCCCCATGGCGGTCGCGGATGAGACAATGGATACCGTATCCTCGGACGTATAACCTGCCTTCTTCATCGCGGGGACCAGAAGAGAGCCGATGGCAGACACATCGGCGATGGTGGAACCGGAGATTCCGGAGAAGAAATACTCTCCGACGACTACGACCATCCCCAGCCCGCCGCGAACATGGCCTACGAGGACTTTCGCAAGATCCACAAGGCGCTTCGTTACGCCACCAGTATTCAGGAGCTCTCCCGCCAGGATGAAGAACGGCACCGCCAACAAAGGGAAGGAATCGATGCCACCAACCATCCGAGTATGCAGCACCACAGGCGGGCTGTTCTTGAAAAGGACCAGGAACAAAGCGCAGGCCATCCCCATGGAAAAGACGATGGGCATACCGCCAAAGATGAAGAAGCCCATGCACATAACCGATACCAGAACAATCGCCTGCCCCGAAAAAGCCCAAACGCCGAACAGCAAATAGACACTTGCAAGCGCCGCGATCGATATGACGCCAGACGAAACGACCTCTGTCGATTTCATGTGCCAGATCTGGCTGATGAGATGAAGGATCATCATGATGGTGAAGATCGGTATGGGGATATGGATCCAGAGGGACGAAATCTCGAGAATTGGGGTGGTGCTTTGATAGGTGCCCAAAACCACCTGAACGCTCATCCAAAGGAGGTAGCCTAGGCAGTACACGATGAGGAATGTATAGACGCGGCCAATGCGCGTATGGGTCTCCGGCGAGGCGTACCGCTTGATGAACGTGTCCACCGCAATGTGCGCCTTCGCCTTGAGGGCGAGATACGCCCCCAACGGGACCATCCACACGAAGGCGAGGCGCGCCACCTCTTCTGTCCACGCGAGCGGATTCCCGAAGAAGTACCGGTTCGTGATCTGCACAAACACCGCAGCCGTCATCCCGAGAAGCAGAAGAGCCGCGAACACGATCAATGCCTTCTCTGCAGTTCTGGCGAGTGAAGCCATGAGTCCTGTCTCCCGCTCTAGATGAACGGCGTCTCCGAACGAGGTTCTCTTCTCGTAGTTCGGTCGCCCTCTGACAGGATATTGCCGGAGTGCCTTCGAGCCACCCGGGCTGGCACAATATCCCTCCGCCCCGCCAGATAAGGCGGAGCGGAGGGATGGCGGCAGCTACTTCGCCAGTTCAGCCTCCGCTTCCTGTACGGCCTTCATCACCTTGTCGATCCACGGCCGTCCGACCTGCTTCTCGATGTACTCGATGACCGGCTTCTGGGTCGCATCCTTGAAGGCGGCCATCTCTTTTGAATTGGGTTTGTAGACCTCCATGCCCTTCTCTTTCACCAGGCTGAGGCCGATGGCCGAATTGATCTGCTGGATGCTGCGGCCGGCCCACCCGGCAATGATCGCAGCGCGCTTGAGGGTCTGCTGGGTCTCCTTGGGCAGCGACTGGTAGAACTTCTCGTTGATCAGGATGAAGTCCACCCCGTAGGTATGGCCGTCGAGGGTCAGGTACTTTTGGACTTCGTAGAGCTTATTCTGCACGATGACCGAGACCGGGTTCTCGTGGCCGTCGACCACCTTCTGCTGCAGGGCCGTATACGTCTCCGGCCAGGGGATGGGAGTCGGGGCGGCGCCAAGACCCTTCACCATGTTTACATAGACCGGACTTTCCATCACCCTGATCTTCATTCCTTTCATGTCGGCGGGCGACTTGATGAGGAGCTTGGAGCTCGTGAAGTTCCGAAAGCCAGTCTCCCCATAGGCGAGGACCCGCATGCCGGTCTTCTTGAGACAATCCTCTGCCATCTCCTTCCCAAACCAGCCATCCATCACCTTCCAGGCCACCGGGGCAGAGTCGAAAAGGTAGGGAATGTCAAGAACTTGAGCTTCCTTGTAGTAGCCGGCGATGGCCGCGGACACCATGCTCATCTGGGCGGTGCCGAGTCTTGTGGCTTCGATAAGCTCTCTCTCACCGCCAAGCTGCCCTGCCGGGAAGAGTTTCACGGAAACCGACGGGTCCTCTGCTTCGACGAGGTTCTTGAAGGTGACACCGGCCGCACCTTTCTTGGAGGTGAACACATCGGGGGGATCCACGTGAGCAAACTTGATCTCAACGGCCGCTGCGGCAGACGAAACGCGCCATCCCGGGATCAACGTGAAGAGAGCTACGACACATACCGTCAACGCTGTTACCCTTTTCATTTTACGCTCCTTCTTGTGAGGGGGTAAGTGGAAACCATCCCCTCAATGCGCTCGTCTTCCC
>CAZXXV010000113.1:2502-9793 GCA_964644725.1 uncultured bacterium | reverse complement strand
CTGCTTACGCTTCCTGGAGCTGGTTCTGGTAGAGGCGGAAGTAGGTGCCGCGGGTGGCCATCAATTCGGGATGGGTTCCCATCTCTGCCACGCGCCCGTCCTCCAGCACCACGATCTTGTCCGCCTGGATCACCGTGGAGAGCCGGTGGGCGATGACGAGGGTCGTCCGGTTTCGCATCAGGCGCTCCAGGGCTTCCTGCACCAGGCGCTCGGCCTCGGCATCCAGGGCCGAGGTGGCCTCGTCCAGGATGAGAATGGGCGGGTCCTTGAGGATGGCGCGAGCGATGGCGATCCGCTGCTTCTGGCCGCCGGAGAGCCGGACCCCCTTCTCGCCGATCCGCGCGGCGTAGCCATCGGGCAGCTCGCGGATGAACTCGTCCGCATTGGCCAGGCGCGCCGCCTCCCGGATGCGATCCAGGCCCGCATCCTCTGCCCGCCCGTAGGCCCTGGCCGCTCCGCCCGTGGCGGAGCCTGTGGCGGACAGCCCATACGCAATGTTGTTGGCGACGGTGTCGTCGAACAGGATCGTCTCCTGGGTCACCATGCCAATCTGGGCCCGCAGCGAGGCCAGGGTCACATCCCGGATGTCCGCGCCGTCCAAGAGGATCCGGCCCTCCGTGGGATCGAAGAAGCGCGGGAGGAGGTTCACCAGCGTGCTCTTGCCGGCACCGCTGGCCCCCACGATGGCCACGATCTCCCCCGCCTTGGCCTGGAAGTGGACGTCGCGCAGGATGGAGCGGCCTGGCTCGTAGGCGAAGCCTACGTGCTCGAAGGTGACCGTTTCCTTCACCGGCGAGAGGAGGCGGGCCCCGGGCCGCTCCGACACCTCGGGCCGCTGGTCCAGGATCTCGAAGACGCGCTGGACCCCGGCCATCCCCCGCTGGATGTTGTTGTTCACCGCGCTCAGGCGCTTGATGGGCACGAACAGTGAGGCCAGGGCCCCCAGGAATCCCATGAACGCCCCGGGGGTGAGTTCCCCGCGGAAGACCAGGTAGCCGCCCAGCCACACGGCCACCACGATCCCCACCGCCTCCAGGATCTCCATCACCGGCGAGGAGAGGGCGTCGACCCGCACGATGCGCATGATGGCCTGAAACAGCTCGCGGTTCTTGCTGCGGAACCGCCGGCGCTCGTACTCTTCCATGCCGAAGGCCTGGACGATGCGGACGCCGGTGATGCCCTCCTGTATGACCGTGGACAGCTCCGCCCGACGCTCCAGCACCCGGGTCCCCCGGCGACGGATCTTCTGTCCGAACTTGACGATGGGGATCACCGTCATGGGAAAGATGAGCAGAGACGCCAGCGCCAGCTTCCAGTGGATAAGAAACAGTAGGGCCACCAACCCCACGATGGTGAACGGCTCGCGCAACGCGTTGCGAAACAGGTCGGTTACGGAGCTGCCCACGGCGTCCACGTCGGCCGTCACGCGGGACACGATCTCGCCAGTGTTCTTGCGCAGGAAGAACCCCAGGGAGAGGGTGTGGAGATGGCTGTACAGTTCGTCCCGGATGTCGGCCATCACCCGCTCGGAGACATATCGCATGAGGTAGACGCTCACGTAGTTTACCAGAGCCTTAATCACCAGCACCACGAGCAGGAACCACGCCAGGAACGTGAGGACGCTCATCTGGTGGGCCCGCATGAATCCCTGGGCCCACCCCGCCCAGTCCCCCAGGAACGACTGGAGCGTGCGCGGCAGGCTGAGCATCTGGCGATTCGTCTCGCCCCCGAAGAGGCCGTCGAATGCGGGCTGGAGCGAGGCCACCGAGACCGCGTTGAGGAGGGAGACGACGAAGAGGCACGCGATCGAGGTCGCGATCCGGCCGCGATAGGGCAAGGCGTACCGCAGGAGGCGGAGATACTGATCCATGAAACCCTCGGGTCAGAAATCAGCCTTGGGATACCAGACAGTCTTGGGATAACCGCTTGATATCACTCCAAACCACCTCTGGCAAGATGCCCCGAAGGCACTGGAGCTTCCCAGCGACCGGTTGTGAACACGTGTTCCGCTCGCACGGCCAGCAGTCCACGGGATTGAAGGCGACACCGACCTTGCCGGGCCCCAGCGGTTTCGTGAGCCGGGGATCGGCCGCGCCCCACACGATCTGCATGGGCGAGCCGCACAGTGACGCCACATGCGCCAGCCCTGAATCGTTGCTGACCGTGAACCTGGCCCCGGCGAAGATCCTCCAATACGCGGTCACCGGGCCCCGTCCCGTCCAGTCCAGGAGCTTTAGCTCGGGGTCCCGACTCAGCCGGTCCGCCACCGCTCCTTCGTCGGGCCCACCCACGACAATCCCGGTCCATCCGGTCTCCGCAGCGATGCGGCGCGCCAGCGCGGCAAAATACTCCTCCGGCCAGCGGCGGGATTCCGCCCGCGTCCCGTGAGCGAGGACCCAGTACGGGCCGTGGGGAGGATCCATGGGCTCCGCATCGGGCCAGTTCCTGACGGCGTCGAACTGCTCCAGAACACCCGGGATGCCAGGGGTCAGATCGTCACCGGAAGAGAGCCCCCAGAACTGCTCCACGGGACGTTCCGGCCTGGCGCCGTAGGGAAGCAGGCCCACATAGACCTCCGCTCGATGCCTGGACGCGCCCGTGTCCCACGGCAGCCCCTCGTTGAGGAGCATCCCGCGCCCCTCTCGGACGTAGCCGCGGCGGATCCGGACGCCCGCGCGGAACATTGACCACCCCGAGGACAAGGAATTGGGAAGGCAGAATCCCAGATTCCAAGGTCCCGCCTCTCTGAGTATCCGCGCCCCCCCCTCGATCGCCCTCAGCTTGGCGAGGACGGAACGGCCCTGCGGTGCCGGCAAGACGAATACCGCGTCCACCAGGGCGCGGAACTGGATCGAGGCCACCCGCGGAACACAGGCCGCGGCGATATGGGCCCGCGGATAGGCCTGGCGGAGGTAGTGAAAGAAGGGAAATGCCAGAATCTGCTCGCCGATCCAGTTGGGGGACCGGACGAGGATCTTTTCCGGAGAGCTGCCGGGATTCACCACAGATCTCCTCATCGGCCCCGGGCATGCCCCGGGGCGACTGCGGATCCGCCCCCTGGCCGGCCCATCCTGGAGCCATCCCACTACACCGAGCGGCCCAGGGCACGCTGGATCGCTGTCACCTCGGTGAGCAGCGAGGGGAGCGCATTCAGCGGCAGCATGGTCGGGCCGTCCGAGGAGGCCCGATCCGGATCGGGGTGCACTTCCAGGAACAGGCCGTCGCAGCCAGCCGCCAGCGCGGCGCGGACGAGAGGGGCCACGAACTCGTGCACGTTCGAGGCGATCGGCACCCCCAGCTTCGCCTTGACCCGGCCCAGGACCCGCAGCCCCTCCTCCAGCCCCGGGCCGCGGTACGAGGTGTGCGAGGTGCGATTCGCCTTGTCAAAGGACGCCTTCAGGATCAGGGGGACCCCGGCCGCCCTGCAGATATCCAGCAACCGCTCGCCCACGTGGAGCAGGTGAAATTCATCCTCGATGCCGCAGGGCCCGGCGATGAGGGCCAACGGGCTGCCTCTGCCAATCCGGACCAAGCCGACTCCCACATCTGCACCCATTCACGCCCCAATGACCAATGGCCAATGACCAATGTCAAATGTCAGATAACGAATTCCGGATGGCGATTCCCCATTCGGGTACCCTCTGGGTGTTCGGGTACCCTCTGGGTGTTCGGCATTCACCTCAGGCCTGGGTCTTCCGTTCGCGCCCGGCCGCCTCCTGGTACGCCAGCGACGCCCGGATGAACTCGCGGAACAGCGGATGGGGGCGCCTCGGCCGCGACTTGAACTCGGGGTGGAACTGGCCTCCCACGAACCATGGATGGTACGACAGCTCGATCATCTCCACCAGACTGCCGTCCGGCGAGAACCCGCTCAACAGGAGGCCGTGGTCCTCCAGAACGTCGCGGTACTCGTTGTTCACCTCGTACCGGTGCCGATGCCGCTCCGAGATCTCCTGGGCGTCGTAGGCATCGCTCGCCTTGGAGGGCTTCACCAGCCGGCAGGGGTACGCCCCCAGCCGCATCGTCCCGCCCAGGTTGGTGACGCCCCGCTGATCCGGCAAGAGGTCGATCACCGGATGAGGCGTGTGCGGATCGAACTCGCGGCTGTTTGCGCCGTTCAAGCCGCATACGTGCCGCGCGTACTCGATCACCGCGCACTGCATCCCCAGGCAGATCCCGAAGAACGGGACCAACTCCTCCCGGGCATAATTGATGGCGGCGATTTTCCCCTCGATGCCGCGGGAGCCGAAGCCCCCGGGCACCAGAACGCCCGACGCCTCGTGCAGGTAATCCTTGGGGCCGTCCCGCTCGATCTTCTCCGCGTCCACCGGCTTGATGGTCACCTGGCAGTCGTTGGCGATCCCCCCGTGGGCGATGGCCTCATTTAGGCTTTTGTAGGCGTCCCGCAGCTCCAGGTACTTCCCCACCACCGCAATGGTGACCTGGCGGGACGGGTGCGTGATGGTGTGAACCCCCTTCTCCCATGCCGACAGATCCTGGGGGCCCTCCGGCAGGCCCAGCATCCGGACCACGTTCTCATCCAGCCCCTCGCGGTGGAGGATCAGGGGCACCTCGTAGATCGTGCTCACGTCCTTCGCGGTGATGACGGCCTTCTCCGACACGTTGCAGAAGAGGGCGATCTTCTTCTTCAGTTCCTTGGGCAGGTCCCGGTCCGCCCGGCAGAGCAGGATGTCGGGCTGGATTCCGATCTCCAAGAGCTCTTTGACCGAGTGCTGCGTCGGCTTGGACTTCAGCTCGCCAGCGGCGGTGATGAAGGGCACCAGGCTCAGGTGAACGTAGAGGGTGTTCTCGCGCCCCAGGTCCGCCTTGAGCTGGCGGATGGCCTCCAGGAACGGCAGACCCTCGATGTCCCCCACGGTGCCGCCGATCTCCACGATGACCACGTCCACATCCTTGGCCACCCGCAGGATGCCGCGCTTGATCTCGTCGGTGATGTGGGGGATGACCTGGACGGTGCCCCCCAGGTAATCGCCCCGCCGCTCCTTGGTGATCACCGAGAAGTAGATCTGCCCGGTGGTGATGTTGTTGTCCTTGGTCAGGCGGGCTTCCGTGAACCGCTCATAGTGGCCCAAGTCCAGGTCCGTCTCCGCGCCGTCGTCGGTCACGAAGACCTCTCCGTGCTGGAAGGGGCTCATGGTCCCGGGGTCCACGTTGACGTATGGATCGCACTTGAGCAGCGTGACCCGAAATCCCCGGCTCTCCAACAAGCAGCCGATGGACGCCGACGCCAAGCCTTTCCCCAGGGACGAGAGAACGCCTCCGGTCACAAAGATGAACTTGGTCTCCATGAACCCTCCACGGACTGCCTATTTTTGATTGCCGATTTTCGATTGTCGATTGGGAATCCCCGGCGTGGAGTATCTCAATCCCAAATCGGCAATCGCAAATCCCAAATCCGAAATGGGTCATGCGGTCATCATCCGCCGCACGCGCTCCAGGTCCTCGGGCGTGTCCACGCCGATGCTGGGATGGTCGGTGATCACCACCCGGATCCGGATCCCGTGCTCCAGCGCCCGCAGCTGCTCCAGCCGCTCCCGTTCCTCCAGCGGCGTGGGCGGCAGGCTCGCCAGGCGCAGCAGCACGTCCCGACGGTACACGTAGAGGCCGATGTGGAGGAGGTAGGGGCTCGCCCCGCCGGCGTGCCCGTCCCGGAGGTATGGGATGGGGGACCGGGAGAAGTAGAGGGCGAACCCATTGGTCCCGACGACAACCTTGACCGCGTTGGGGTCCCTCGCCTGCTCCAGCGGCAGGGGGCAGGCCAGCGTTCCCATCGGGATCGTGGGATCGGCAAGGAGCGGGGCCACGGCCGCGTCAATCTCGGCCGGGACGATCAGCGGCTCGTCCCCCTGGATGTTCACCACCAGGTCGCAGTCGAGGTTCCGGGCGACCTCGGCGATGCGATCCGTGCCCGACGGGTGGCTCGCGGCCGTCATCTGGACCTTGCCGCCGAATCCCCGGACTAAATCGGCGATCCGTGGATCGTCGGTGGCCACCACGACCTCGCTGAGGCTTCGGGCCTGGACCGCCCGCTCCACCACGTGCTGGAGGAGGGGCTTGCCGCAGAGGTCTGCCAGGGCCTTGCCCGGAAAGCGCTTCGACGCCCACCGCGCCGGGATCAGACCGACGACGCGCGCCCTCATGACTCACCCCAACCCCTGGCCCCTGACACTTGGCCCCCGAGGAAAACCATCACACTTTCCCGTCCCGCAGGGCCCGCTCCAGCTCCGCGCGGGTCACCGTCGCCGTGCCGCGCTTTCCCACGACGACCCCGGCGGCAAAATTGGCGATCACCGCCGCCTCGTGCATGTCCGCCCCCGCCGCCAAGGCCAGGCTGAGTGTCCCTATCACCGTGTCCCCTGCGCCCGTCACATCGTACACTTCTTGGGCCACGGTCGGAATGTGAACCACCGGCTTCCCCGCCTCGAACAGGGACATCCCCTGCTCGCCCCGGGTGATGAGGACCGCCCGGGCATTCAGCCGCCGCAAGAGCACCCGGCCGACCCGCAGGAGATCCGCCTCGCTGCGCACAGGGAGACGGGCGGCTGCCGCCGCCTCGTGATGGTTCGGGGCCACAACGGTGACCTTCTTGAAGAGCGACAGATGCTGCACCTTGGGATCCACCGCCACCATTCGGCGGTGCCGGGCCGCCAGGGCCAGGACCTCGCGCACCAGCCCTGGGCTCACCAGGCCCTTGGCGTAGTCCGAGATCAGCAGGACGTCCGCTTCAGGCAACCGCTCCCGAATCGCAGCGATGACCTGCGCCCGGATCGCCCGAGACACGGGGGCGTCACTCTCCCGATCGAAACGGACCACGTGCTGGCTTCCCGCCACGACCCGGCTCTTGATGGTGGTGAGCCGGGAGCGATCCTCGATCAGGCCATCGCTTTTCACGCCAGCCAGCTCCAGTTCGTGGCTCAGCCGCTCCGCCGCCGCGTCGTTGCCGACCAGCCCGATGAGCGTGGCCTGTCCCCCCAGGGCGGCCACGTTGGTGGCCACGTTGCCCGCCCCCCCGACCTTCACACTCTCGGACCGCACCGCCACCACAGGGACGGGCGCCTCGGGCGAGATGCGGGACACCGTCCCCCACATGTACTCGTCCAGCATCACGTCGCCCAGGATCAGGACGCGACACCGGGAAAACCGCGAAAGATGACGGATCAGCGATACGCGAGACATCTCTCACCCAGCCTCCCAAGGTGATGGAGGCAAACTCCGCGGCATATCGGCGCCTACGCTACCCGATTTCCGCTGCGAATTCAACCCAGCAATT
>CAZXXV010000113.1:0-2402 GCA_964644725.1 uncultured bacterium | reverse complement strand
CGGCATATCGGCGCCTACGCTACCCGATTTCCGCTGCGAATTCAACCCAGCAATTCTCGTCCGACAGCGGCCGTCAGAAAAGACAAGGCGCCGGGGGGCTCGGGAGAGCCCGCCGGCGCTAGAACGATCGGCCGGGGATGCATCGCGACCACGAGGTCGTGCCTCCTGTCGCCGTTCTGTGACTTCGGGGTGTGCGTCAGCGCCGCATCAGGCGAATACCCCAGGCAAAGGGGAGATCACGCGCGCACCCCTTTCTCCCTGAAATGGGCGATCGTCTGCCGCAGGCCGTCCTCCAGATCCACCTTGGGCGCCCACCCCAGGCATTCGCGGGCCCGCGTGATGTCGGGCTGCCGCACCCGCGGGTCATCCTGGGGCAGCGGGTGATAGGTGACATCCAGCGACCGGCCCAGGATGGTCTCGACCGCGGCCACGAGGTCGTGGATCGTGCGCTCGGCCGGATTGCCCAGGTTGACTGGCTCCACCTCCGAGGACATGAGGAGGCGGAACAGCCCCTCCACCAGGTCCGAGACGAAGCAGAAGCTCCGGGTCTGCCGCCCGTCCCCGTAGATCGTCAGGGGTCGCCCCGCCAGCGCCTGGATGAGGAAGTTCGACACCACACGGCCGTCGTTGGGCCGCATGCGGGGCCCATAGGTGTTGAAGATGCGGGCGATCCGCGTCTCCACGGCGTGGTACCGGTGGTAGGCCATGGTCATGGCCTCGGCGAAGCGCTTGGCCTCGTCGTACACCCCGCGCGGGCCGACCGGGTTCACGTGGCCCCAGTAGCTCTCCGGCTGGGGGTGGACCTGCGGGTCGCCGTACACCTCCGAGGTCGAGGCCAGGAGGAGTCGGGCCCCCTTGGCCTTGGCCAGGCCCAGCGCCTTGTGGGTGCCCAGGGAGCCCACCTTCAGGGTCTGGATGGGCAGGCGCTGATAGTCCACGGGGCTGGCGGGCGAGGCGAAGTGGAAGAGGTAGTCCAGCCGGCCCTCCACGTACAGGTACTCGGTGACGTCGTGCTTGATGAACCGAAAGGCCTCATTCCCGAACAGGTGGGCCACGTTGCTCACGTCGCCGGTGATCAGGTTGTCCACGCAGATCACCTCGTGGCCTTCCCGAATCAGCCGGTCGCACAGATGCGACCCCAGGAAGCCGGCCCCGCCCGTGACGAGTGATCGTGGTCTATCGCTCATGACCCCACCCGTTTCACGTTTCACCTTTCACGTTTCACGCCTCTCGGCTCCCGGCTCTCGGCTCTCGCCCCGCCACTCGCCTACCTCCCGATCCCGATGTACTCGAATCCAAGGGCGATGAGCTGCTCCCGGTCCAGCGCGTTCCGGCCGTCCAGGATGAGGGGTCGGACCATCTGCGCCTTCACCCGCGGCCAGTCCAGTTCGCGGAACTCGGCCCACTCGGTGCAGAGGACGACCGCCTCGGCCCGGGTGGCCACCTCGTAGGGGCTCGCGCAGACCGTGAGCTCGGGCAGCGCCTGGCGCGCCTTGGTCGCGGCCTGGGGATCGTAGCCGCACACCTCCGCCCCCTCCTCCAGCAACCGGCGCGCGATGGCTAGCGCCGGGGCCTGTCGGACGTCGTCCGTCTCCGGCTTGAACGCCAGCCCGAGCAGCCCGATCCGCTTCCCCCGCAGGATCCAGAGGGCCTGCTTCAGCTTTTCCAGCACCATCTCGCGGCGTTGCTGGTTGATCCGGTCCACCTCCTTGAGGAGGGCGAAGTCGTAGCCGCTCTTCTCCGCGATCTTGATGAAGGCCTTCACGTCCTTGGGGAAGCAGGATCCGCCGAACCCGATGCCGGCGTTCAGGAAGGCCCGCCCGATGCGCTTGTCCAGCCCCACCCCCTTCACCACCTGGAGGATGTCGCCGCCCGCCAGCTCACAGACGTCCGCCAGGGCGTTGGCGAAGGAGATCTTCAGCCCCAGGAAGGAGTTGGAGGCGTGCTTGATCAGCTCGGCGCTGCGGAGGTCCGTGACCAGGAACGGCACGGCCCGGTCCTGCCGACAGTCGGCGTGGATGGGGCAGCGGAACCGCCCCTCCACGATGGGGGCGTACAGCTCCCGCAGGGTCTGCTCGGCCCGGGCACTGGAGATCCCTACGACGATCCGGTCGGGATGCAGGAAGTCCTCCACCGCCATCCCCTCGCGGGTGAACTCCGGGTTCGACGCAACGTCGAATTCCACGCCGGCCCGCTTGCCATAGATGGCCAGCGTCTTTTCGATCCAGGCCCCGGTCTGGACGGGCACCGTGGACTTCTCCGTGATCAGGGTGCTGCGGGTGGCGTGTTCCGCGATCCGCCGCGTCGCCAACTCCACATAGGTGAGATCCGCCTCCCCGTCGGGAAGCGGCGGCGTGTTCACGCAAATGAAGATCACCGCGGCGTCCCGGACCGCCTCGGCG
>CAZXXV010000112.1:6386-9831 GCA_964644725.1 uncultured bacterium | reverse complement strand
GAGCGCTTCCCCACCCACCGCCGGCACGTTCCCGCCGTCACGACGCATCGGCTGACCCTTTGACCCGGATCCGTGGGTTCAAGAGCGAGTACGACACATCCACCAGGAGGTTGATCAGGACGTAGGTGCTCGCCGTGATCAGGACGACGCCCTGGACCAGCGGGTAATCTCGGGTGAACACTGCCTCCACGATGAGCCGCCCGAAGCCGGGCACCACGAAGATCTGCTCGGTCACCACAGCACCGCCCATGAGGGCCCCCATCTGGAGCCCCAGGATCGTGACGATCGGGATGAGACCATTTCGGAGGGCATGGCGGAACACCACCACCCGTTCCGCCAGCCCCTTGCTGTACGCGGTCCGGATGTAGTTCGCGCTCATGACCTCGATCATGCTGTTGCGGGTCTGGCGCATCAGCACGGCCGCCAGCGCGGCGCCGAGCACGAAGGCGGGCATGAGCATGCGCACGAGGTTGCCCAGCGGGTCTTGAAAGAACGGCACGAAGCCCGAGGCGGGCAGCAGATGGAGCCGCACGGAGAGAAAGAGAATCAGCATGATCCCCAGCCAGAAGCTGGGAATTGAGACGCCGCACAACGACACGGCGTTGGCCAGGAGGTCCCAGACCGTGTTTCGGCGCACGGCCGAGAAGATGCCGGCGGGGATGGCGATCCCAATGGCGATGATCAGTGCGAAGCAGGCGAGCTGGATTGTGATCGGAAGCTTCACCGCCACCGTCTTGACTACCGGCTCGCGCGTCCGGATGGACTCGCCCAGATCCCCCTGGAGCGCCAGCGTGAGCCAGCGAACGTACTGCATGGGGATCGGGTCATTCAGGCCGTACTTCTCACGGATCTCCCGAAGGCCCGCCTCGTCCGCGTCCGTCCCGGCCATCACCCGAGCGGGGTCGCCGGGGATCATGCGGACACCGGTGAAGACGATCAGAGTGATCAGGAAGAGGGTCAAGACGGAGATCGCGGCCCGCTGGGCCAGGAAGTCGAACACGCGTCATGCCCGGGCCCCGTGCCGCACGCGACGCGCACGGCACGGAGCCATCCTCTGTCTCGTTAGTTCCAGGACGTGCCCTTAAGCCGGATCAGGCCGTCCGGCACTGCCTTGTAGTTCTTCAGGTTTTTCGGGTAGGCCACGAGGTAGTTCTGGTGGTAAAAGTAGATGAGGTTCCGGCGGCCCAAGACCATCTTGTCGATCGCCTCCTTGTAGATCGCGGCGCGCTGGGCCATGTCGCTCACCTCCCGCGCCTTGTTCAGCAGGGCGTCGACGGCCTCGTCGCACGCGCCGGTCGTGTTGAGGCTCCCTCCGCAGGTGTGGAACTGGTGGATGTTCCCGTCAGGATCCACGCGACCGCTCCAGCCGACGAGGAAGGCCTGGTGCTTGCCGCTGTCGTCATCCGTGAGGGCCGAGGCGAACTCCGAGGGCCGGAGGCTGATGTTGAACCCGGCCTCCTTGGCCATGCCCTGGACCACCTCGCCCACCCGCCGCTGCTGGGGATCATTGACGATGGTCAGCTCGAAGCTGTAGCCCCCGGCCAGGCCGGCCTCTGTCAGGAGCTTCTTGGCCTTGGCCACATCCCGGGTCGGGCACTTGCGGCCCTTGTCGTAGAACGGGCTCACAGGCGACAGCGGCGTGCAGCCCGGCGTGTACTGGCCGTCCCAGGCCACCTGGTTGAGCACCTCGCGATCGATGCTGAGGTCCAGCGCCTCGCGCACCCGGGGGTCGTTGGCGAGCGGCGTCCCCAGATCGACCGGCGGCGTATTCTTCCCGTGCTTGTTGTGGAGGTTGATGGTGAGGCCATGATAGTGGAGGCCGGTGACGCTGGACATCTCGAACCGGCCCTCCTTGCGCAGGCTGGCGGCGTCCGTCGGCGCGACCAGGTGCATCATGTCGATGTCGCCCGAGCGCAGGTTGGCCAGCCGCACGTTGTCGTCGGGGATGATCCGGAACACGATCCGGTCGAACCGGGCCTGGCCCGGGTCGAAGTAGTGCCGGGACTTCTCCAGCACAATCCGATCCTGGGGTACCCGCTCGGCGAATGCCCATGGACCGACGCAGACAGGGGCGGTGCCAAACTTCTCGTCGAGCTTCTTAGCCTGGGCGGGCGAGACCGGCATGCCCGCCCGGTCGGCGAGCATCGCCACGATCGGCGAGAACGGCGCCTTCAGACGGAGGCGCACCGTCAGGGGATCGACGACTTCGATGGCGTTGACCAGCTCCAGCTCGCTGCGCCGGCCGGAGCCCTTCATGGTGAGATGGCGGTCGAGGGAGTACCGGACCGCCTCGGCGTCCATCGGGGTGCCGTCGTTGAACGTCACCCCCCGGCGCAGCTTGATGGTCACGGTCTTGCCGCCGTCGGAGAAGGTCGGCATCTCGGCCGCGAGCTGGGGATAGATCCTCAGGCTTTCATCGATCTCGTAGAGCTTCTCGCACATGTGCTCGTAGATGATGCGCCCCACGTAGGTCCGCGACAGGGTGGGGTCAAGAATGTCCGGGTCCTGGTTGAGCGCGACGACGAGGGTCGTCTTCTGGGCATGGGCGACCCCCGCCTGCAGCGTCAGGGCGACGAGCAATCCCACGGTGATGCACAACCCCTTCATCATCATCCTACGCATGGTCGCCTCCTTGTGCTAATCGGTTGGCCGAATCGGTTGGGTTTGTGTGATGATGTCGAAGGCGGCGCCGATGATACGCCGCCTCCCGTATCGGTGAGACCATCTCATAATCGGACCACATGCCCCTCGCCGTGCCTGAAGGTCATAGGGTCAGATGGATTTACTTTTGGTCCCTCGCCGCCAGTGCTCTCGCGCGCCCGACGCAGGGCCGGGGATCCTGCGAAAGCCAGTGGAGCATGACGCATCCGAGGAACCGGTGTCAAGCCGGAACTGTTGGGAGGGAAGGTATAGAGAACGTCTCACGGGCCGGCCGGTTGGAGTGGTAATCTTCGGCTGCTTTCCCCGAGTTGGCACAGAGCAATGGAACCCGGCTCCACTCGGAGCCGGGTTCATCGTCTGACGGGAGGAGGCGGTACCTCGGCCATTTCCATCAGCGCTGCTTCTGGCTTCCCCGCTGGAGTTGGGTTTCTTTACGAAGGGCAGACCGGCGATTTCTTCCCAGGTTTCACTCTGCCCTGTCCCCGCGATCACCTGAACCATCTGGCCAGTGAATCTGCCTGTGCACGATGACAGGGTCAGCGCAAAGTTGTCAAGGCCTGGCGTTGGTGGGGCCGCTATCGGGGTGGCTACCTTACGCTCCGGCCCGGGATCGAGGCGCACCCGAACCCCAGCTCGGGTTGCGGTGCCACATCGCGATGTAGGTGTTGGCGCCGCGGCCGATGTCCGGGTCCTTCCCCGCGATGCGGACCTTCTGGGCCAGCGACTCGTCAAGTTTGCGGTGCGTGATGACCATGTGGGGTGCATACCGGGGGAGATTCGCTTG
>CAZXXV010000112.1:0-6286 GCA_964644725.1 uncultured bacterium | reverse complement strand
AGGACCTTTTCCCGGAACATCCGATTCGTTGCCGCCGCCCCGATGTACTTGTGCCCCGCGGCGTCCAGGATAAGGTTGAACGAGCGCCCCGTCTCCAGGTTCGGGAAACCGCGCCGGACGGACGCGGAAGAGAAGCTCTCGGGATCGTTCGGGTCCACGAGGTACGTGTTGCCTTTCGGCAGCCCCAGTCGCTCGGCCGTGAGCGACAGCCGATCGGCATCCACGTCCGCCAGGAAGAGATCTACGCCGTCCGGCCCCCGTTCCGCCAGGGTCGCCTCGGCCAGCCAGTAGGCGATCCGGCCGCCACCACCGATCAGGAACACGGCAGGGCGGAACCCTTCCTCCCAGGCGTGGAGCTTGGCGACGCCCCGGATCGCCATGAACGCGCAGGCCAGGGCATCCGACTGAGTGAGAACGGCAAGGTCAGCCTCCCCCCGGAGGCGCGACCGATCAACAGGATGGAGCTGACTGTGTCGGCCCACCATGATCCCTCCCCGCCGTTCGACCGGGTCGTACACATACGAGCCGGGGACATGCCGCAGCCCAGTCTGGCGCAGCACCCATTCTTCATTGGTCGCCCCGATCCCCTGGAACAGCGTGCCCTTGGAACAATCAATTCCCGGCCGCTTCTGGACCGCACACGCGTAGCAGTCCGGTTCGCCGCACCCGATGTTGATGTCGTACACGTACCAGCCACCCACCTCGATCCCGTCGCGCCGGGCCGCCTCGGACGCGGCCACGATCTCGACCACCTGTTCGTGACCAGGGATGACCGCCTGGTATGCCGAAGGGAGCCGGAATCCAGGCGGCAGCTCCTCATCGCAACTGCCCGTGTCGCTGGGACAGCGGCCCACCGCCAGCGGTCGCAGGACGACGTTCCAGGGGCCTCGTTCGTCGAAGAACCGCGGGACCTCCACGTCCCGCACCTCGGCCTGGCCTCGCGCCGGAAAGACGATCGCTCGTTGGGTTTTCGGCAAGTCGAGATGCTTCAGGCTCATCTGCTTTCCTCTTTTGGCTGGGTTTCTTGCTTTGCGTACATCTGCGTAATCTGCCCTCCGGGCTGGAAGCACAATCTGTGGTTAAGCTGATTCTCCGGTGTCTCCGCCGAGGGCAGCAACCTGCTCCCGCAACCGCATGACGATGGTGTCGGCGTCGTCCGCGCCGCGCGGCCCCTCGCCGGTGAGGAGCGCCTCCGGCATCGCTACCGGGCCGAACCGCACGTGCAGTCGGTGGATGCCGGGCCACGACTGCCCACGCGGCCACGCCTCGAAGGAGCCGGCGATGTAGGCGGGCAGGACGGGGACCCTGAGTTCCTTGGCCAGGATTCCGACGCCTTTCCGGAAGGGTCGAACACGCCCGTCCATCGATCGTTCCCCCTCGGGGAACACACAGAGTATCTTGCCCTCTCGCAGGACGACGGCCGAGGCCTGCAGGGCCCGCATCAGGAACGTGTCCATGTCCACCGGGATGACACGGACCCCGCGTCCCCACCAGGCCAGGATGGGATGGCGGAAGAACCACTCGAATCCCATGTAGAAAATGCGCTGGCAGGTTCGGAGCGGGAGTGATGCGGCCAGGATGAACCCGTCGAAGAAGCTGCAGTGGTTCGCCACGAGGATCAGCGGGCCACTCGCTGGCGCGTGCTGAAGGCCCTCTACCCGCAGGCGGTAGATGGTCCGAAACAGCGCGACGCAAATGCCGCGGGTGACGGCGGTGATGACGGTGGCCGAGGGGCGACTGCTGGCCTCGAACAAGGCCTGGACCTCGGCCGGCGGCGGTGCCGTCAGGATCTCCCCCCAGCCACGCCGCCGGGACGGGGCACCGGCACTTATCGGCGCGCCACGGAGCGCCTGCAGGCGCTCGATGACCTCCCGAACGGTGAAGCATTCCGCCGCCGCCTCGTCGGGGATCTTCACGTTGAAGATCTCCTCCAGCGCCACCAGCATCTCCACGCGCGCCAGAGAGTCCATGCCCAGGTCCAGCTCGAGGCTATCGTCCAGGCCCACGGCCGGCTTCTGAACCGCCTCCCGCAGGTACGCCAGGACCCGCCGACCCACCTCGTCCTCCAGGAGGGCCTGGTCCGCATCCGAGGGCGGTGCCTCGACGGCTGCCGCCTCCTGCGCGCGGGCTGCCTGGAACCGCTGGTGCACCAGGTGGCGCTGGATCTTGCCAAGGGGCGTCCGCGGGAATCCCTCCTTGACGATCACGAGGCCCGTCGGGCGCTTGAAGGGGGGCAGCTCCCGCCCCACGTTCTCCATGTCCCAGCGGATGGTCTCGAAGATGTTGGTCATGCCCTGGACCCGGAAGTACTCCAGGTCCGGCAGCACCAGGGCTAACAGGCCCTCCACGGTCGCCCCGCCCCGGTCCGCGGTCTGCGAGACCAGGCAGATCTCCTTGATGTAGGGGCTCTTCAGGTACTGCTCTTCCACCTCCTCCGGGTAGATGTTCTTGCCGGAACTGAGGACGATGACCTCTTTGGCCCGCCCGGTGATGGTGAGGTAGCCGTCGGCGTCGAGGTAGCCGAGGTCGCCCGATAGGAGCCATCCGTCCCGCATGACCTCGGCCGCGGCGGCGGGATTCTGATAGTAGCCCTGCATGACGTTCGGGCCGCGGATTGCGATCTCTCCCACGCCCTCCGCGTCCGGGTTGACGATCTTCACCTCGACGCCGGGCAGCGGGACGCCGACGGAGCCCGGGCGCATCCGCTCCAGCGGATTGAAAGAGACCACCGGCGCGGTCTCGGTGAGGCCGTACCCCTCGGTCATGGTGAATCCCAGGGCCAGGAAGTCCCGGGCGATGACGGGATCCAGGCGTGCGCCACCGCTGCACAGGATGCGCAGGCGGCCTCCGAACTTCCGGTGCACCGGAGCAAAGACCATCCGGCCGAGGTTCATTCCGAGGGGACGCAGGGCCCCCGAGAGTCGGAGCAGGCCTTTCAGCAGGAATCGGACGGGAAGCGGTCGCCGGCCGATCTCGTCGAAGATCCCCTTGTGCAGCATGTAGAAGAGCTGCGGCACACCGACCAGGAAGGTCACGCCGGTCTCTTGCATGCAGGCCAGGAGGTCCGGGCCCTTCAACGACGGCGGGAACGTGATCCGGGCACCGGAGTAGAGGAAGATGAGCTGCACCATGAAGGGAAAGGCGTGGTGCAGCGGAAGCAGCGCCAGGAAATTATCCTGGGGATTCACCAGGCCGAATTCCAGGACGCTCCGGGCGTTGGCCAGGAAGTTCCCGTGACTCAGCATCACCCCCTTGGGCGTGCCGGTGGTACCCGAGGTGTAGAGGATCGAGGCGAGGGGATCGTCGCCCACAGCCGGGAGGGATGGTGCCGCCGTCCCCTCGTGATCCCGCAGGATGGCCCGGAACGCGAGGGCCCGACCGGCCGATGCTTCGGCGTCAAGGTCTATCACCCGGAGAGGCGCCTCGCCTCCGACCTTCACGGCGAGCACGCGCGCCGCCTGCTTTCCGGAGGCGATGGCCATCCGGCAGCCTGCGTGCGTGAAGACGATGGCCAGCTCGCCGTCGCTCAGTTGAACATCCAGGGGGACGGCGGTGGCGCCCACGGCCGTCACGGCAAAGTAGGCCACGATCCATTCCGGACGATTCTCGCTGGCCAGGGCCACGCGATCCCCGAACGCCACGCCAGCCCGGAGCAAAGCCGCGGCCAGTGCCCGCGCCTGGCGGGCAACCTCGCCATAGGTCAGGCGGCGATACCCCGCGCCCTCCCTGATCTGGAGGGCCAGCCGATCCGGCTGCCGCGCGGCCACGGCTTCGAAGGCAGTAAAGATGTTCACAAGTGTCCTCGGTGCCGAGCGCTTTCAGCGATCAGCGTTCAGTTGTCAGCTTTGGAAAGTGAAAGAGCATAGGGTCAGCGTTCGAGCTGAAAGCTGACCGCTGACAGCTGATGGCTGTGTTCACTCTGTGAGCTGGATTCTGAGATAGAGATCGCCGGGTATGCCCGTCTTGCCGACCAGCCCTTTGCCTCGAAGGCGGAGCTGGGTTCCGTGCCGTACACCCGGGGGTACCGTGACGACGACCTCCCCCATCTCGGCGCCCCGCGCGAAGCGGAACCGTTTCTTGGTGCCCTGCCGGGCTTCCTCTCGCGTGATGGAGAGGTCATGGCGAAGATCGCCCCCCCGCTCGCCGGCACCCAGAGCGAGCCGGGCCACTCGCCCGATCCCGCTGATCACGCCCTGCAAGGCGTGACCGAGTCGGCCGAAAAGTCCTGGCCGTTCGGCTTCGCCTGGGCCAGCTTGCCGACGCCAGGGTCCCCACGGTTCGATCCGCCGGCCGAACCTGCCGGAATGCTCGCGGTCCGCGCCTCGGCCCCACGTGAAGGGCCCCCCGAAGAAGATCCCGCCAAAGACGATCCCCCGTCCCCCGAAGAACACGTGCCGCACGAATCCATCGTCGAAGCGGAAGCCCATGCGCTGGAATTCGCGCGTGAGTTCCTCGAAGATGGTGGCGGCGTCCCGGTTGTGGAGTAGGTCGCGGAGGATGTCCTCCTGGCTGGAATACGGGCCTGGCTCGGAGCGAGCGCCCGTCGTGGCCCCGGTGCCGGCACCAGTGCCGGCGCCGACGCTGCGGGTGAGGTCGTAGATCCGGCGCTTCTCCGGATCAATCAAGACGCCATAGGCCTCGCTGATGGCCTTGAACCGCTCTTCGGCCCCGGCGTCGCCCCGGTTTCGATCGGGATGGTAGTGCAAGGCCAGCTTGCGATAGGCCCTCCTGATCTCCTCGGGCGAGGCGTTCTCTTTCAGGCCCAGGATGGCGTAGTGTTCCTTGGTGGGATCGGCTCGAAATGGCATGGCGACGCATCACTCCCCAAGACAGGTTCCCAAGAGACGCGTTTCTTCCTTTCGCGGTGAGTCTACCGCCCTGACCGGGGGGCGGCAAGGGCTTTCAGGGACGTTCAGCTCATCCTATCGAGTGTTGAGGCTCCGTGCAAATGAAATGCTGCCCAGGCCTGCTACAGCGCTAGCGGGGGAAGCCCGAGTTGCTTTCCTTGACAACCGGCATCCTCCTGCGAAATGATACGCATGAGTCAGCGGAACGCTCGCCCCGATTCTCGAGGAGCGGGCTCTCCCCACGAGCCATGGGAGGCCACGAACCGTCGGATCCCCAATGGGGAAGGAGGTCGCGCCATGAAGCCACGCCGCTTCATCGGAGGCATTCTCGGAATCTTCACCATCATCGGGCTGGCCTGGGCGCCGGCGACGCTCGCCGCCGGCAGGGTCGTGATCTACAACGCCGACACGGCAGAGTTCGGAGAGGCCTTTGCCAAGGCCTTCAATGCCCACCACCCGGACGTCAAGGTGGAGATCATCTCCGCCGGGGTGGGTCAACTCTTCACCCGGATGAAGGCCGAGGCGGCCAGACCCCAGGGCGACATCATGCTCGCCGCCAGCAAGGAATCCTTCCTGCAGATGGCCGATCTCTTTCAGCCCTATGCCTCCAAGCTGGACGCGGAGTTGCCCGACCAGATGAAGGACAAGGAGCGGCAGTTCTACGGCTTCAGCATGCCACTGCAGGTGATGATCATCAATACCACCCTTCTCTCCCCCGCGGAGGCCCCCAAGGCATGGAAGGACCTCGGCGACGCCAAGTGGAAGGGGAAGCTCATCATGGCCAATCCTGCCTTGTCAGGATCGGCCTATGCCCAACTGGCGCAGATGGTCCAGCTCCACGGGTGGCCGCTGGTCCAGCAGGTGGTGAAGAACGCCACCATCACGTCGTCTTCGAAGCTGGCCTACCAGGGTGTAGGCACGGGCGAGTTCGCCATCGGCCTGACGGGCGAGGAAAACGTGTTCAGGCTCAAGGAGGAAGGGCGGCCGGTCGAGGCGGTACATCCCTCCGAGGGGACGGGCCTGCGCTACGATGCCGTGGGGATCATCAAGGGCGGGCCCAACCTGGAGAACGCCAAGCTGTTCCTCGACTTCATCAACTCCAAGGAGGCGCACACCATCGCCGTGGCCAAGCCGTTCTTCCGCCGGTCGGTGCGCAAGGATGTCGCGCCGCCCCCCGGACTGAAGCCGACGGCCGAGATCAAGTTCTTCGACTACGACGTCGAGAAGGCTGCCAAGGAGAAGGCGGCGAACCTGAAGAAATTCGACGAAATCATGGCCACCAAATGACCTGGAGCCTCAAGACTGCCTCGGCTCCTGGCTCCCCTCACCCTCGCCCTCTCCCCCTCAGGGGGCGAGGGGCTCGAAAAAATTTCCCTCTCCCTTGTGAGGGAGAGGGTGCGGGTGAGGGTGCGATGCGAGTACACGAAAAGCGCGGGTTT
>CAZXXV010000111.1:0-9856 GCA_964644725.1 uncultured bacterium | reverse complement strand
TTGGCGCAGCGCGTGCGATCTCCGGTCGAGTGCCGCGACAGTGTTTCAGTCCAAAGTTGGCGGGCTGGGCACCCCGGTTGGGGCCAGCTCCATGGAACACAGTGTGGCGAGCGGCGCGGGCGCGCGTCAAGGAGAATCTCGGGGCGGGGAGGAACCCGGAGGTGGATCGGGAACGCGAAGGTCGGAGAACGGGCTTTGAGGGGCGACTGCGGCAGCATATCCTCGAGGGCAGCCCCACACACCGTTATACAGCCCCCGCGGGAGGCGCGTGCGACGGGGCCGGCTAGAGCCAGAGGTGGTTGACGACCTTCTCGATGACCTCGGCGTGGTAACTGGAGGCGATGATGCGCATGGCGCCGCCACGCTCCCGGCAGAGCAGGGGATCGGCCTCATAGACCTGCTCGATGAAGTGGGTACAACCGCAGCGAATGGGGGCTCCCCGCGCGTGTCAGTGGTAGTACTTCCCGTTCGCCTGCCACCAGGCCTGCCAGTCCCCCTGGTAGTCTACGGTCCATTTCTTCTCCCGGTACATGATGGCCATGAGCGCCTCGCCCACGGTCCGGCAGTAGACCCGGTCGGTCTTGTAGTAGATGGGCTTGTTGTGCGCGAAGAAGCCCTCCATCGCCGGGGCGTTGTTGCCCCCCGGAGGGAACGACTGTCGCTCGATGAGGAAGCTGATCGGCGCCGCGTTGGCAAGGTGCTCGGGGAACATCTGGTAGGCCATCCACTTCGTGAAATAGAGGTTCCACAACTCCAGCCATGCCTCGTGGGCCACGGCGGGATGCGGGTGGGCCACCAGCCGGACGTTGTACTTCACCCACAACGGGAGGAGATACGGGTTCTGCCGCAACGGGTCCCTGGCCCTCCAGATGTATGTGAACGCAGCCACCGCCACGAGAAGGAACATCACCCAGAACCCCACCCGCTTCATCGCGCCTCCCCTCCCCCGGGGGCCTCCGCAGGCTGCGGCGGGGCCCCGGGCAGGCCGAGATTAAGCAGCGGGAATTCACCGCCGCCGAAGGTCTGCAGTGCCCAGGTATCGATCTGCCCCAAGACGGTCGGCCACTTGTCCTCGCTCAGGCTGCCCCACGAATGCCCATACGGCTCGCGCTTAAAATACGTCCCGAAGCTGTAGCCTGTCAGCAGGCACAACGTTTCGGTCGCCCGCTCGGCCAGCTTGAGGTCTCGCACCCGCTGCTGCCGTCTCCGCGCCTTCTCCTCTGGGGTCTCCGGTTTCTTGGGGTCCGGCATCTCCTGCAGGTTTTTGAGGTTGATGAAGACCACAAGTGCGACGGCCGCGTGTTTTGTGGGGTAGTCCCGCAGCGCCTTGATCGCAACCCGTTGCACCGGGGCCACCTTTGAGAAGAGGGCGGCGATCAGGAGTTTCTCAGCCACAATCGGCGGTAGCTTAAACACGTACAACCAGGCCGCCCCCAGGACCACGGCACCGCACGCCACCGCGCAGGCGGCCACCAGGAGCTTCCGCCGGGCGCTCGCGGAAGGAGGGGCCTTCGCCGCTGGCGCTGAGGCGGGGCGTCGCCCGCCTGGCTTCGGCGGGGGCACCCCCGCCCGCCGTCCCGCCGGCGGCTTTGCCGAGCCGCGGGGCGCCGTCGGGGCGGCCGCAGTCCCCTTCGTGAAGGTGAACGTCCCCTGGCACTGGGGGCATTTGAGTCTCCTCGGCCCGGCGGGCACCGCCCGCTCGTCGACGGCCCCCGAATACCCGCAAGTGGGACAGCTGATCGTGATGCTTTGCATGGCGCCCCTCCGTTTCCCGCCTTCCAGGGTCTGATGGAGCATGCCAAGCAGGGGGGATATCGTCAAGACAAAAGCGGAGAGGGCCCGTGCCGGAGAGGTCGGATTCGCTGACCGATGAGCGAGCGGCTGCGCAGAAAAGGCTCAGATGGACAACTCCGTTCGATGGGTTAATGCGGTGGGGCGCTGCGGGGGTCTAGGCTCACGGGAGAAATCGGCTGCAGATCTCATCGCAGAGCAGGTATCCCTTCGGCGTCAGGCGCAAGACATCCTTCGTGAGGAGCGCCATCCGGTCGTCGAGCACCCATCGCACCATCTCTCTTTGCTCCTCCCGGAAGTCGTGGTCGAAATCTGAGGCAAGCTTCGCCAGATCCAGGCCACTGCTGCGCAGACCCAGGAAGATCCTCTCGCGAAGCATTTCGCGTGCCCCGATGAATTCCTCCGACGCGATGGGAAGGGAGCCGCCCTCCAGCCGGTCCAGGTACTTCGAAAGATCTGCGACGTTCCACCAGCGGCGAGCGCTTGTCCCATCGCTCCCTTTCCAGAACGAATGCACCGAGGGGCCAAAGCCGAGGAAGTTCTCATGCGACCAGTAATTACAGTTGTGCCGGCAGCGGAACCTCGGGAGGGCGTAGTTCGAGACCTCGTAGTGTTCATACCCGTGGGCGGCGAGCAACTCCATGGCTCGCTCGTACATCTGCGCCTCGAGATCGGTAGGACTCGGGCACACCTCGCCTGCCTCCACTATGCGGGCGAGCGGCGTGCCCTCCTCGACGATCAGGCTGTACGCTGCGATATGCTGGGGCGTCAGATCCACGGCGATCTTCAGGTTGTCCTCCCACTCGGTGAGAGTCTGCCCCGGGATCGAATAGATGAGGTCAAGGCTGATGTTGTCGAATCCGGCGGCGCGGCCAAGCTCGAGGGACCGGAACGCTTCCGCCCGGTCATGGATGCGACCGAGGGCTTTCAGCTCGTGATCGTGAAACGATTGGACTCCGATGCTCAGCCTGTTGATGCCGAGCGAGCGAAACGCCCGCAACTTCTCTCCCGTCACTGTGCCGGGATTCGCCTCCAGTGTCACTTCCGTCTCCGGGGCAATCCCGAACGTGGCGTGAAGGTGGGACAGAATTCTCTCGACTTGCGCGGGCGCGAGCAGGGACGGGGTGCCGCCGCCGAAGAAGATGGTCTCAAAGGTCACTCGGCCGCCGAGATCCCCCCGGAGAGCGATCTCCTGCGCCAGTGCCGCGAGAAAGTCCTCTACCCTCTCGGCATCCGTCACCGAATAGAAGTCACAATAGAGGCACTTCCTCTCACAGAACGGAATATGGAAGTAGAGCGAGGCCAGGGGAGGACCTCCCGGTTCAGGTCACGGGTTCACAGGCGCCCAAAGTGACCCCCAGCAATCTGGTGTGACGCCCTGCCGTCAGGCAACACGCGAAGAATGATTCGCCTGGATAGCTGCTGTCAAGATGAAAGACCGGTCATAGACGCAGGATCAAGGGGCCCCTTGTCCTCAGGTCCCTCGTGGCCTGCCGGGCGCCCCCAAGCCTCTTGATCTGTGTAACTCGTTGACTTCCGGGCCTGCTCGCAGTATACGAATAATTGTGAAGCATCTTTACGAAGCCATCCAGGATCGGGTAAGCGCCTGGCGAGCAAACCGCTACCCCTGCGCGGATTACCCGGTCATCGGCGAGATCCTGGATTACGCCCGCCTTCCGGAGTCTGAAGACCTCCGTTTCCTTCGCAGACCGCAGCTCCGTGCCCTCGAGACGTACTGGTATCTTCGCCTGATCGAAGGGACCCCCAAGATCCCCGATCTCTACTCCCGGTACTTCACAAAGCATACAGACCGCCTCGCGGCTCTTGGCGTTCCCATCAAGCATGAGCGGGTGACAGAGATCCTCCTCAACGAGGATGGGGTAGACGAGTTTCTCCGGCGAGTGACGAACGACGACACGCTGGTGAAAGACCTGAAGCTGGAAAGCCTGCGCGAAACCCTTACGCTGGAATACCCGAGCTACATCTTCGCCCTGGCGATGGGCGCGGGGAAGACCATTTTGATCGGGACGATCATCGCCACGGAATTCGCCATGGCGCTGGAGCACCCGGATGGCCCGTTCGTGCAGAATACCCTCGTCTTCGCCCCGGGCAAGACGATACTGGAAGCTCTGAAGGAGCTGGGCTCGGTTCCCTTTAACCAGATCCTCCCTCCCCGCCTCTACAAGGACTTTGCGGCGTCGCTGAAGCTCACGTTCACGCGCGACGGGGAAAAGGACCTGCCCGTCATCCGCGGCAGCACCTTCAATGTGGTCGTCACCAATACCGAGAAGATCCGCATCCAGAAGCCGACGCTTCGCAAGGTTCAGGGCTGGACCCAGCTTGAACTCCAGGAGCGCGAACGGCAGGAGGAAGAAATCGCCAACCTCCGCCTCCAGGCGGTTGCGTCCCTGCCGCACCTCGGGATTTTTTCGGACGAGGCGCATCACACCTACGGCCAATCCCTGGACGTGGAATTGAAGAAGGTGCGGAAGACCGTGGACTACCTGTACGACCAGACGAACCTCGTTTGCGTCGTGAACACCACCGGGACACCGTACTTTCAACGACAGCCACTCAAGGACGTGGTCATCTGGTACGGGCTGTCCGAGGGGATCCGGGATAGCATCCTGAAGGAAGTCTCGGGAAGTATCCGATCCTATAGCTATGCCACCAGCGACGCTCCCCGGTTTGTCAGCGAGGTGATCCGGGATTTCTTCCAGGACTACCGAGACGTCACGCTCCCGAACGGCGCCCCCGCCCGACTGGCCCTGTACTTCCCCCAGACGGATGACCTGGAGGAGTTGCGCCCGGTGGTCGAGGCGACGCTTGCAGGGCTAGGATTGCCGACGACCTTGCTCCTTGAGCACACCTCCAAGACCCCGAAGGAGAGCGAGGACGCGTTCAACCGCCTAGCCCACGACCCTGAGGCGCCGCACCGGGCCATCTTGCTGGTCAACAAGGGGACGGAGGGCTGGAATTGCCCCAGCCTCTTCGCCTGCGCTCTCGCGCGGAAGCTCCAGTCCTCGAACAACTTCGTTCTCCAGGCCAGCACGAGGTGTCTGCGCCAGGTCGCAGGGAATCCTCACAAAGCGCGGATCTATCTTTCGCAGGAGAACGAGGGAACGCTGGATAAGCAACTGCAAGAGACCTACGGCGAGCGTGTCCAAGACTTGAACGCCAGAACCACAGACATCCGTACCGCGCGGATCAAGGTGCGGAAGATCCCGCTCCCGCCCCTTCTGGTCAAGCGAACGATTCGCACCGTTGTACGCAGGGATCGTGCAGAGGCCGCGCCCCTCAAGTTGCAGAGACCCGAGATCGGGCGCGAGGCAATCCTGAGACGGCGAGAGCTTGAACTGGCCGTTCGGGAATCAACCCCGCACGTCCTCCGACAAATCGGGGAGACGGTGATTCACGCGGATCCGGAGACCGTTGACTCTTACTCGGCCGCCGTTGAGTTGGCCGCAATTCACCGGCTGGACATCTGGACAGTGTACGACGCACTGAAAGGCACTTACGACGGGGATGCGCAGATTCCCGAGGCCGACCTTCCTGAGCTGTCGAGACAGATTGCCGAGCAGAACCGCGGGTACGACATTCACGAGGAAGAGGTCGAAGACGCGCTAGCCCTGGTCAAGCTGGATGGGTTCCACAAAGAGATCGAGGCGGGGGCCGAGGTTTATACGGCAGAGATTACTTACCGCAAGGACCGCGAGAGCCTGCTGCTCTCCTGGGAGCAACTCAAGGCGAACAACGCCGGTGGGTTCGGCTTCCACTATAGCCCGTACAACTTTGACTCGAACCCCGAGAAGAGCTTTTTCGAGGAGCTACTGCGGCACGTCAACACCCGGCCTGACGAGGTGGAAGACATCTACTTCACTGGCGCTCTGACTGACCCCAAGAAGACTGACTTCTTTGTGGAATACAGGGGCGAGGACGGAAACTGGCATCCGTACTCCCCGGACTTCATCATCCGCCGCAAGGACGGAAGGTGCCTCATCGTGGAGGTGAAAAGCACGCAGTTCAAGGCGGTCGTTCAAAATGACCTGGATCGCGACACGGTGGACGAGGAACCGATTTCCCCCGAAGGTCGAAAGGCCATCGCGCTACGCCGCTGGACCAACCTGAATCCCGACCGACTGAAATACCACCTGGCCTTCGTTCGCGAGGACACGGTCCCCTACGAGACCCTGAGGCCTGCCATTGACTTCATCGAGCGATCTCCGGATGGGCCATTGGACGCCGAGACCCAGTCTATCGTGGATCGGATCGTTGCCTCGACAAATCCCGATGTGATCTATCTCTTCGGCTCGCGGGCCCGTGGAGACCACGCGCCGGACAGCGATCTCGACTTGCTGATTGTTGTCCCCGACCCTGTGGGGAACCGCCGCCAGCGGCAGAGTGAATTGCAGCACGCACTCGTGGGGAGCCGCCCTATCGTTGAGCCGTGGATCATGGGACGGCTGGAATTTGAAGAAACGAAGAACGTGGTGGGCGGTCTAGCCTACCCCGCAACTCACGACGGCCGTCTGATCTATGCGAAGCGCTGAGCAGGTGAACTGGGATTTCGTTCAGGAATGGCTGGCAAGTGCCGAGGAAGACCTCCTTGTCGCCCGAGAGCTAATGGAGCGCGAGCGGGTCTCCTATAATCCCGTCGGATTCCACGCACAACAAGCCGCCGAGAAGCTCATCAAGGGACTTCTCACGCGCCACCAAATCGCTTTCCCGAAGACACACGACATCGAGGATTTCCTCATCCTCGCCGAGAAGGCTGAGCCGGGCATCCATGGAGAGCTGCGCGGCGTAGATACACTCACGCCATACGGTGTGGACATTAGATATCCAGGTGAGAGGCCGGCCCTGAATCGGGAAGAGGCCGCCGACGCTATGCGGCTGGCAAGCCAGACCAGGACCGTGGTCCTGCGGCGACTGGAGAGCTACCTGCGCGCAGGAAGGCCAGGGACGACAAGATGACGAAGAAGAAAGCAACACCGCCGAAGACCCGGACGGCGAAAAGCAAGACAAGGCTCGAAATAGCGCAACCGGAGCCTGTTCCGCCAAAGAGGCAGGAGGTAATCGTCGCAGCTGCCAAGGGTCGGCCCATGCTGACCTGGGTGGGAAAGCGGCCGCTGAGACGGGTAACGGCGTTCCCCGCCCAGCTTGTGGAGATGTTCAACCCGCTAAACGAACAAGGCGGATGGCGAAACCTCCTTTTTCATGGCGACAACAAAGATGTCCTGGCCTGGCTTCTCGCCAACGGGTTCCGAGGTAAGGTGAACCTTATCTACATTGATCCCCCGTTCGATTCCGGCGCGGATTACGTCCGAAAGGTTGAGCTTCGGGGCGTCACAGGCATCGCCAGAATAGATGGAGAGACTTACACCCTTGGGGAGCAAATCCAGTACACGGACATCTGGGCGAATGATAATTACCTGCAATTCATGTTTGAGCGGCTGCTCCTAGCTAAGGAGCTGCTATCAGAGCATGGAAGCATCTACTTGCACTGTGATCCGCGTCGGGAAGCTTACTTGAGGTTGTTGATGGATGAGGTGCTTGGGGAAGAGAGACTTGTGAATGAGATAACTTGGATTCGGTCCTTGCCCCATGGCAACATCGCTTTTGGATTCGGCCGCAACCACGACACAATCTTGTTCTACGCAAAGGGTGATTCACCAATTTGGAATCTGCAGCACACCCCGCACCGAAAAGAATACCTTGATCAATTCTATCGGCACGTCGACGAAGACGGTCGGGTATACCGCCTGATCTCGTGTATCAACCCCAACAAGAGTCGTCGGAATCTCACCTATGAATGGAAGGGCATCACGAGAGTTTGGAAGTTCTCGCGCGAACGTATGGAAGAAATGGATCGTAAAGGGCTCCTGGTGTACTCGGCCAACGGAATTGCACAATATAAGGGCTATCTGGAGGAAATGGGGGGGGTGCTGGTTCAGGATACATGGACCGATATCCCTCCAGTAATGGGTAGTGCTTCGGAAAGGGAGGAGTATCCGACCCAAAAGCCCGAAGGTCTTCTGGAGCGAATCCTTCTTGCTTCATCCAAGCCGGGTGATCTCATTCTCGACTACTTCATAGGCTCGGGAACAACGGCCGCCGTGGCACAGAAGCTGGGTCGGCGTTGGATCGGGTGCGACATTAACAAGGGCGCGATCCAGACCACGTCGAAGCGTCTCCAGACAATCATTCGCGAGCAAATCGAGACCGAGAGGCAGGGGAACCTCCCGGGATCAGAAGCGAGCACCCAAGCCAAGCCGGCGTCGTTCTCTTTCAGCATCTATCGGGTCAATGACTACGACTTGACGATCCAGCACAACGAGGCCGTGAATCTGGCCTGCGAGCACCTGGGGGTACAGAGGACCCGCACCGACGCCTACTTCGATGGAACCTTGGGCAAGAAGCTCGTCAAGATCATCCCCTTCGGCCACCCGCTGACGCTGCTGGACCTTCAGGAACTCGAACGAGAACTGAAGTCGCGGCCGAAGGAAGACCGGCAAGTGGTGCTGGTGTGCCTGGGCAAAGAGCCTGCCGTGGACTCCTGGCTGGAGGATTGGAACCGGCACCGCCCGGTCAACAAGATCGAGGTCATCGAACTCCGCACGGACAAGAAGTACGGAAAGTTCTTCACACACCAGCCCGCCCGGGCGCGGGTGGACATCAAGCGGGTCAAAGACAAGCTCTTCGTCCAGGTCAAGGATTTCATATCCCCCGCCATCGTCGAACGCCTTAACATGGACCAAACCCTATTCAAGGCCCAGATCACCGATTGGCGGGCGACGGTAGACTCGGTCATGATTGATACCGCCCACAACGGCCAGATCTTCAACGTCGCCTTGTCGGACGTGCCAGAGCGGAAAACCGATCTAGTTGCCGGACGCTACGAATTGCCCGCCCCAAATAGCCGAACCACCGTGGCAGTGAAGATCACCGACATGCTGGGTGAAGAGGTTCTGGTTACAACAGAAGCCTGACGAACTGTAGGTAGATCTGGGACCAAGCTTGCGTAATTGTGTAACTCCCGCACTGAAGGACAAGATGGCGGGGTTGACCCAAGCCGGCGCTGCTATCCCTTGGAGCCGCTGAGGCGTGACCAGTCCACGAGCTGGCGGCGGCCCAGGCGGGCCTCGGGCCGGTTGGGCTGGCAGACCGGGCAGTAGAAGGTGTCCTGGCCGCGGACGCCTTCGCCGTGGCGCAGGGCGGCCTGTCTTGCAGATCCGAGATGTGCTGGATGCAGGAGGCTCGGTAGGGCATCCCCGGGCCCCGTAAGACACAAAGAGGGAGCAACGCTCCCTCCGTGTGCCCACGCCGAATCCCCGTCCCCTGCTCGGGCCCCTCGTGAGCTACATCCGCGCGTACTCCGCCAGCGACTTCAGCACGATGGCCACCACGGCCGCCCCGGCATCCTTGACGCCGATAGTCCGGTCCTGCATCCAGGCGGCGCGTCCGAACTTGGACCGGAGGGGTCGCGTCGCCTCAGCACCCGCCTCGGCGGCGGCAGCCGCATCCGCCATGGCCTCGGCTAGCGTCTTTTCATTCTTGCGAGCAACCTCCAGCGCCTCGATCGCCGGCCACAGGCTGTCCAGCAGCGTCTTATCTCCCCGGGCAGCCTTCCCCCGCTGCTGGATCCCCTCCGCGGCGGCCGTGAGCGCCCCTGCGGCTGCGGCGAGGTCCACCATATTGGCATTCTGCTCCCGCAAGTACTTCGCCGCCCGCATCGCTCCCGTGGCCACCAGCGCACCGAACGTTGACGCGCCGGCCGAATTGAAGGCCATCCCGGCTTTTAGCAAGACCTCATAGAACGGGGCCTGGCCCAGCGTGGGCAGAAGGTCCAGCGCCGCCTTCATCCCGAGGCGGCACGTCACCCCGAGGTCCCCGTCCCCGACCTCGGCGTCCAGGCTAGTGATCGTCTCGTAGGCCGCCTCGAGGTCGGCCGCGAGCTTCTGCGCGAGCAGCAGCGCGTCGTCACGAGTCAAGGCCTCTTTCATCGCGTGCGCCTCCACTGGGGCAGGAAGGGGGAGTAGGCCGGCGCATCCAGGAGGCTCAGCAG
>CAZXXV010000110.1:0-9891 GCA_964644725.1 uncultured bacterium | reverse complement strand
CTAATTGTGATCTTGCTGGCTTTGGTCGGGTTTGACTTCGTAGCCGGCCTCGCCAGCTGCTGGCTCGCTTCCCTGGGGTTATGGGTAACAGCAGGCGTCACGGTTTTCACGACTGGGTTGATGACACTGGAAGTGCTGGGCTCATTGTCGGATTGGATGAGGTATTTTCGGCTAGAGCGCCTACTGACCTGTCTTGAGCGTCCTTATGATGGAGGATTTTCTTAAGAGCAAGCCCGCGGCGAATCGTGTCAAGGGGCACTGAGTTCCTGTGCCACGGCAATGTACGCAACCTCATCTTACGATCGGGCCTATCCGGGATTCTGCTTCTTATCCATCTCCTATTCGCCGGGTCTGTCTTATCCGCCACCCCTCGCACCCTCGTCCGCACCGTCGAGCGCGTCAGCGATGGCGACACCATTGTGGCCATCTCCGACAACGGCACCAAGCTCCGCATCCGCCTCCTCGGCATTGACGCTCCTGAAATTGCCCACGGCACGAAACCGGGCCAGCCATATGGCGAGGAGGCCCGCGATTATTTCGATCGCCTGATCGGCGGCAAGACCGTCCCGGTGGACGGAAGTGCCAAACTTAGGGAACGAGAGTTAGGGAGAGAAGTATCTGCGAGGATTAGACTAGTGAGGATAGCGGGGGGGAACACCCAATGACCACCCTTCTGGAGCTTCATCAAGAGACTAAGGATTTGCTTCGGTACTTCGAGGTATTGGCGAGACTTCCTTGGACCCTTGCATCCATGAGGGACGCGGCAGTTTCCGCCCTTGAGGCATTCGGTTTAGAGGAGCTAGCGCTGAGTTCCACCGACCTTGACCCAGAGACCTTTGAGGGCGGAATCGTGGGTGGTCTTCGTTTCGTCATGGAATTGGCCGACCTGGAATACGACGGAAATTTGGACGACTGGAGAGCAAGTTTGGCAGGCCGAACACGGGCTGCCAATGAAGCGGCTACCAAGGCTAACGCACTGCTCACTGAGTTGCCCAGGCGTGATCTGAGTGAGCCTGCTAAGAAACACCTCGCTTGGCTGAAATACGATATCCGGAGGCTGGGGGAAGCTAGTCGATCCTACGAAGATCCAGGGCCATACCTGGAGAAGATCAGGGAGCTGAGGGACGCCTTTCTACCCACACTCAGAGCTGGCCGCAGGAACAGACCTGAGATGCGGGACGTGAGTAATATGAGCACGAACGGGGATTAGACGCACTGCACCAGCTATTGTCCCTTCGTCGGGACCTTTGTGGGCCCAGGGCGGAAGCCGTGCTCTTGGAGGAAGTGGTGCTGGCCCAGGCGTTCGAGTTCGAGGCCCTGTTAAAAATGCTGGAGCGGAGCGGGCTGATCGCGCGGGGCGAGGTCTTGAAGGAGATCAAGCGGATGCAGGAGAAGGCGACAAGAGCGACCGTTAGGCCCTTCCATTTGGCAGCCGGACGACTATGCGTGCGCAGATGGGCTGGATGAGTCCAAACATCACCCTTGTTCCGATCGGCCCCGTCTCGCCCGACCTCTTACCGTGGCTCGCGGGTCGATTAGCAGAGGTGATTGGGCAGGACATTCGGATCGCGGAACCCGTGGCCCTGCCTGCGTCGGCATATGACGCCCGTCGCCGACAGCATCGCGGCCATGCGCTCATAGCCGCGCTGCATGCCCTTCGCCCTCCGAGCGGCACGCGCATAGTGGGCTTGGCGGATGTGGACTGCTACGCTCCGGGCCTCAACTTCATCTTTGGGCAAGCCGCGGCGGAAGGGCGGGAGGCCATCGTGGCGTTACCGCGCTTGCGGCAGTCCTTCTACGGGTTGCCGGAAGACCCCGCGCTTTTTCGCGAACGGGTGTTGAAGGAGGTCGTGCACGAGTTGGGCCACACGTGGCGGCTTGCCCATTGTGCGGAGCCCCGATGCGTGATGTACTTCTCCAACACGTTGCACGACACCGACGTCAAGGGGGTCGACTTCTGTCCTTCGTGCCGGGCTCGGCTTGCATCGGAGCAGGCATAGGACAAGGAGGTCGAGGGGGAGACCCTGCCAGGTGTACTGCCGGGAGTTGGAACAGGCCGAGGGGCTCACCGCCTCGGGGCAGGGCGCTGGGCCCTACGGGTCACGAAGGATCTGGTTCCGGGATTTCGCCGATGAGTTCGAGGAGTACAAGGCGGCCCACGTCAAATCATCTTCGCTGAAGCGGTATAAGACAGCCCTCAAGATCTTCGTGTATGCCTTCGGAGACCGGTATCTCACCGGCATCACTCAGGCCGACATTGAGCGCTACATCGCCGCCCGTTCGCGTGCCGTGAAACCCTGGACAGTCGTGGGTGAGATCACGATACTGAAGCAAATGTTCAATCTGGCGGTTCGCTGGGGCTACCTGTGGCGGAATCCAGCCCAGGAGGTGGAGAAGCCGAAGGCCAAGTACCGGACCCGCCACCTCGATGAAAGCGAGATGCACCTCCTCCTCGCCTTCTGTTCTCCGAAGATCCGTCCCATTGTCTCCCTCGCGTTCCATACGGGGATGCGGCGGGGAGAACTGTTGGGACTCACGCGGGATCGCATCCGTCTCGACCAGCGGACCATCTTCCTACCCGACACGAAGATGGGTGAGTCCCAGACCGTCCATTTGAACGAGAGCGCTGCTGAGGAACCCCGGGCCATTCCTTGCGAGCCAGGGAATCCTCGGGTCCTCAATCTCGGCCCCAAGACGCTCGAGTGCCACTTCCGCAAAGCGTGCCAGAAGGCGGGCCTCTCGGACCTCCGCTTCCGCGACTGCCGCCACACCTTCTGTTCCCGCCTGGTGGAACTGGGAGCGAACCTCCGGGCTGTCCAGGCCCTCGCCCGCCACAAGCAGATCAGCATGACCATGCGGTACGCCCACCTCCGAGACGATTACTTGGGGGAGACCGTCCGTCTCTTAAACGGCTCCCCGGACAGAAATTTGGTCAGAAGTTCAGGACCCTCCCGAGAAAAGGGTTGAAATTATAGGAGATTTTGAGATCTGTCTTGAACGTGCTAGATTACCGCGATTTCGTCCGGCAAGGGGACCGGCCCCGTTGAAGCGAGCTTTTGAGCCGGCCCGGACACCGGCCCGAGATGGATGGCCCCAATGAGGCCTCGGGGAGAACAACACCATGGCCTATAACGACCTGCGGGACTTCGTGGCTGCCCTGGAGCGGGTCGGCGAGCTGCGGCGCATCCCGGTCGAGGTGGATCCGATCCTGGAGGTGGCCGAGATCACGGACCGGGTGAGCAAGCGCGGGGGACCCGCCCTCCTCTTCGAGCGGGTGAAGGGCTCCTCCATGCCCCTCCTCATCAACGCCTTCGGCAGCCCGGCGCGCATGAGTTTGGCCCTGGAGGTGAAGACGCTGGACGAGCTGGCGACGGAGCTCCAGGAGGTCCTGGAACTCAAGGCGCCCGAGGGGTTGCTCGCCAAGCTCAAGATGCTGCCCAAGCTCCAGGAGCTTGCCAGCGCCTTCCCCAAGATCGTCAAGGATGGCCCGTGCAAGGAAGTCATTGTCCACGACAATCCCTCGCTCGCGGGCATTCCCATCATCCAGTGCTGGCCCCAGGACGCCGGACGTTACATCACGTTCCCTCTGGTCTTCACCAGGGACCCGGAGACGGGCGTCAGGAACTGCGGGACCTACCGGATGCAGGTGTTTGACGAGCGGACCACCGGGATGCACTGGCACATTCAGAAAGGAGGCGCCGCCCACTACCGGAAGGCCAAGCGCCAGGGACGCCGGATCGAGGTCGGCGTGGCCATCGGGGCCGATCCTGCCGTCTGCTTCGCCGGGACGCTGCCCCTACCCGAGGGGATCGACGAGATGCTGGTTGCCGGCTTCATCCGGAAGAAACCGGTGGACCTGGTCAAGTGCGAGACCGTGGACGTGGAGGTTCCGGCCAACGCCGAGATCGTCCTGGAGGGATACGTGGACACGGAGGAGCTGCGGCGCGAGGGCCCCTTCGGCGACCACACCGGTTTTTACTCCCTGGCCGATGACTACCCGGTCTTCCACCTCACCTGCATCACGCACCGGCGCCAGCCCATCTATCACACGATCATCGTCGGGCGGCCGCCCATGGAGGACTGCCACATGGCCGCCGCCATCGAGCGGCTCTTCCTGCCCGTGATGAAGAAGCAGCTGCCCGAGATCGTGGACTTCCACATGCCCTTCGCTGGGGTTTTCCACAACCTGATCCTGGTCAGCATCGAGAAGCAGTACCCCGGCCACGCCCGCAAGGTGATGCATGCTCTGTGGGGACTGGGCCAGGCCATGGTCAGCAAGGTCATCGTGGTGATGGATCGGGACGTCAACGTCCGCGACTACTCCGAGGTGGCCTGGAAGGCGCTGAACCACATCGATCCCCAGCGGGACATCGAGTTCGTTCTGGGCCCGGTGGAGACGCTGGATCACGCCAGTCGTCTGCCCAAGTACGGCTCCAAGATGGGCGTGGATGCCACCCGGAAGTGGCCCGAGGAGGGCTTCACCCGTCCCTGGCCTGACGAGATCGTGATGGACGAGGCCACCAAGCGCCTGGTGGACCGGCGGTGGAGTGAATACGGCCTGGGTTGAAGGCTCTCAGACTGGTCTCGACCTGAGCAACGAGGGATCCTGCGCTTTAGTGTGTACGGTTTTCCGGGGAGGCGGCGCGGCGTGAAACTCGACGCTCGCCTGGGAGGACCGTTATCGGGGGCGGCCGAGCAGGCCCGGCGGGCCGAGGCCATGGGCTTCAACGGCGCCTGGACTTCGGAAACGCAGCACGATGCCTTCCTGCCCCTGATCCTGGCGGCCGAGCACACGACGCGCCTCACGCTGGGGACGAGCATCGCCGTCGCGTTCGGCCGGAGCCCCATCGTCACGGCGCACCTGGCCTGGGATTTGGCCGCCCTGTCCCGGGGGCGTTTCCTTCTCGGACTCGGCACACAGGTCAAGGGCCACATCGAACGGCGCTACGGTCTCACTTGGGGTTCTCCCGGTCCTCGTCTTCGCAACTATATCCTGGCCCTGCGGGCCATCTGGGACTGCTGGCAGCACGGGACGCCCCTGAACTACCGAGGCGAGTTCTACTCTCATACCCTCATGACTCCCTTCTTCAATCCGGGACCCATCCCCCACCCTCGCATCCCCATCCACATCGCCGGCGTCCAGCCATACATGTGCCGCCTGGCGAGCGAACTGTGCGACGGCTTCCAGGTTCATCCGTTCCACTCGGTCAAGTACCTGCGAGACGTCGTGCTGCCGAAGGTTGAGGAAGGCCTCCGGGCAAGCGGACGGAAACGGGCGGATATCTGCTTGGCGAGTTCCGTCTTCATCGTCACCGGGCCGATTCTTCCCAGATGGAGGCCGCCCGGCGAAGCGTGAAGAGCCAGATAGGCTTCTATGCGTCCACCCCGAATTACCGCGTCATCCTGGAGTGTCACGGGTGGGGGAAGGTGGCAAGAGACCTGACACGCAAGTCCATCCAAGGGGATTGGGAGGGGATGGTCAGCCTTGTCACTGATGAGATGCTGGACGCGTTCGCCATCGTGGGAGCGCCCGACGAATTGCCCGAGAAGCTCCGCCAGCGCTACACCGGCCTTCTGGATCGCCTGGCCGTCTACGAGACCTTCCAGCCCGAGGGCGACCTCACCGCCCAGCAATCCCTCCTCGCCGCCTTCCCCCGCTGAACCCCATCTCCCCGGCGTGGACACTTGTGACGTGCCCCTTGGCTGACCCCGGACTCTGAGTCCGGATGCTCCCTCAGTACTTCGTCGCGCCGGCGGTGAGCCCCGAGACGAACCGGCCAGCGAAGAAGGAGTATGCCAGCACGATGGGGACGGATCCGAGCAGAGCACCGGACATGAGGGATCCCCAGAAGAACACGTCGCCCCGGATCAGTTCTGCGGCCAGGCCGACGGTGAGCATTTTCTTCGTCGCAGAGGAAACGAAGGCCAGGGCGTAGATGAAGTGGCCCCAGGAGAGGGTGAACGAGAAGAGGACCGTCACCAGACCTGCGATCTCTGCTGCCTTGTAGAAGCCTCGCCGTGTCCAGCTGCTTTTCATGGCCCTCCCGCGCCCGGTTGGGGGCGTGCGACCGGGCAATCTTCCCTGCAAGCGGGAATGCCAGCCCCTCCCGATCGCTACCCTTCCATCACCTACCGGATACCACGCTGCGCGAGGACCTCTGGATTGACCGGATACTTCGGACGTTCCCCGCGCAGGACCCGCAGGATATCCTCGGCCGCGCTCTGGGCCATGCGCATCATCGCCTCATCCGTCACGCCCGCCACGTGCGGTGTGAGGATGACATTCGGAAGCCCGGCCAGCGGATGGTCCGGCTTGAGCGGCTCGTCCGCCACAACGTCCAGTCCGGCGCCGGCCAGCCAGCCGCCCCGGATGGCCTCGCCCACCGCTGCCTCGTCCACGATCCCGCCGCGCGCGGTGTTCACCAGGATGCAGGTCGGCTTCATCCGCGCCAGAGTGGCCGGCCCGATCAGGTTGCGCGTCTCCTGGGTCAGGGGGACGTGAATCGAGAGGAAGTCGGCTTCAGCCAGGAGCGCCTCCAGCTCCCGGTACCGCTCCACGCCCTCCGGCCAGGGTTCCTTGTACGGGTCATACCCGATGACCCGCATGCCCAGTCCGTTGCCAGTCATCTGCGCCAGGCGCAACCCGGCCCCACCCACGCCGATGATCCCCATGACCTTTCCAGACAGCTCGATCCCCTGGTAACTTTTCTGGGTCCGCAGCTTCCCGAGGGCGAGGTCCCGGTCGGAGTCGCCAATGCGCCGGGCCACCGCCAGGAGCAGAGCCAGGGCCTGTTCCGCCACGGATTGCGAGTTGGCCGTCGGCGTATTCGTGAGCACCACGCCACAGGCCGTGGCGGCAGCAACGTCAATGTTGTCGTAGCCCACCCCGTGCTTCGCGATCACCCTCAAATGCCGCGCGGCGCGGATGATCTCTGCCGACAGCCGGGCGATGCGGACCAGGACCGCCCGGGCGGTCTCCATGGCCTTGCCGAGCGGCTCCTTCTCCTGTCCGCCCCAGGCCACGGCCTCGGTCTCCGTAGCCAGGATATCCCACCCAACCTGGTGGATGGATTCAGTCACCAGCACCTTGGGTTTCATGGATGGCTCCGGTTCTCTCCAAGAAGGTCCCTTGCTCATTTCTCGACGACGCCCAGCCCCTTCAAAGCGTCGCCCAATTTTAGCATATCGAAGATGTACTCCCCTTGCTTGATCCGCTCGCGGACCTGCTGCTCCTTGGCCACGCCAGCCTGCGCCTTGGCGAGAATCTCGGCGGCATGCTCCTGCGGAATCACCACGACGCCGTCGGTGTCCCCAAGGATGATGTCTCCGGGCCGCACGGCAATCCCCCCGCAGCTGATGGGCAGATTGATCGAGCCCGGAGAATCCTTGAACGGGCCCATGGGCAGGACGGCGCGAGCGAATACGGGAAAGCCGATGGCCGCCAGCCCCTCGGCATCCCGCGTGGCCCCGTCAATGACAACCCCGGAGACGCCGTGCACCTTCATGGAATACCCCAGCAGGTCGCCGAACACCGCGGTGTCCTTGTAACCACCGGCATTGACCACGACCACATCACCCGGCTTCGCCAGCGTCGCCGCCTTGTGGATCATGAGATTGTCGGCCGGGAATGTTCGCACGGTGAGGGCGGGGCCCAGCACTTTGGCGCCGGGCCAGACCGGCTTGATCTCTGCCGCCATGCTGTTGCACCGGCCCATGGCGTCCGACACTACCCCGGTCGGAATCCCCTCAAAGCCTTTTACCACGTTCGGATCGGGCCGGCCAAAATCGCGTACGATGATGTTCATGAGAACCTCCTAGAATGACTGGCCACGTTCAGCATCAAGTCAGGAACTCACCAAGTCCCACGCCGTACACTTACACCCCACCCCTCAATACACGCGCCTTCGTGGACGATCAAGCAAAATGGGCACACGAGGCCCAAAAGGATCGGGAGCACACACCTTCCAGGGCCGCTTCGTCCCGGGCCACGCATGTCACAGAAGATCCCTCGGGATGCATAGGCAGGAGAATCCATTTGGACCGTGGGCATTCCGGTGAGTCATCTCGGATCTGCAGAATGGGATCGATGTTCATACTCCGGCAGAGGGCAATCGCCTCGCTCACGCCCATCAAGGTGGCGACGATCACCAGTTGGTTGCAGGCTTTGACGGCCTGGCCGGCGCCTGATGGCCCGACATGGACAAAGGTCTTCCCGATCGCCTGTAACACCGGCATGCAGCGCGCGACCACCGCCTCGTTCCCGCCGAGGATACAGGAGAGGGTGCCCTCCGCAGCCCCCTTCGGCCCCCCGCTCACCGGGGAGTCGATCATGGCCACGCCCCGGGCGGCGAGCCGCGCCGCAAACTCGACCGTGGCGGTGGCCGAGATGGTGCTGGTGTCGATCACCACGAGCCCGTCGTGGCCCCCCCAATCACGCCGGCCGGACCGAACAGCACGGCCTCGACATCCGGCGTGTCGGGCAGGCTCAAGAGCACGATGTCGTTCTTTCCTGCGACATCGGCTGGCGAAGCGCCCGCTTGCGCCGCCTCGGCTACCAGCTCCTCGACCTTCGCTCGGCTGCGGTTACGCACCATCAGCGGGAACCCGGCCCTCAGGATGTTCCTGGCCATGGCCTTGCCCATGACCCCGAGACCGACGAAGCCGACCCGTATCGGCGCGGGGGTAGTCATGCTGGATTCTCCTTCCCTTCGGGAGATTACGCGCTGGCCTGAGCCTTCCGCCGATCGGCCGCCCATTGCCAGCACCACCAAACCAGTGGGTAGGCCAGGACCAGGATGGCGAGCGTGAGCAGAGTCGCCGAGATGGGTCGCGAGAAGAAGAACAGCGGGCTCCCCGTCCGCGACATGATCAGGGCCTTGCTCAGATTGTTCTCGAGCATCGGGCCGAGGACGAAGGCCAGCACCAACGGTGCGGGCTCGAGGTCGTACCGCTTCATGAGGTATCCCGCCACGCCGAACAGGATGGTCACGAACACGTCGGTGACGCTGTTGTTCAAGGCGTACGCCCCCAGCAGGACGAACATGATGATCAGGGGCGACAGGATCCCGTAGGGCACCTTGAGGATCTGCACGAACAGCCCGATCATCGGCAGGTTGAGAACCAGGAGCATCACGTTGCCGATGTACATGCTCGCAATCACGCCCCAGAACACGTCCGGCCACTTGAGGAGCAAGAGCGGCCCCGGCGTGACCCCGTGCAGCATCAGGGCCGCCAGCATGAGGGCCAGGACGCTGTTGGTGGGGATGCCCAGCGTGAGCAACGGCACGAAGCCCCCGGCGGTGGCGGCGTTGTTGGCCGTCTCGGGGCCCGCCACCCCCTCGATGGCCCCCTTCCCGAACTCCTCCGGGTGCTTGGCCACGCGCTTCTCCAGGGCGTAGCTCACGAGCGATGCCACCGCCGGCATGCCGCCCGGCAGGATCCCGATGCCGAACCCGAGGAGGCTTCCCCGCACCATCGGCCAGGCCGAATCCTTCCAGTCTTTCAGCGTCGGCAGAAGGTTCTTGGGGGTCTCCAGCACCGAAATGGACTCCTCCCGCTGTTCGATGTTGTAGAGGATCTCGCCGAGTCCAAAGAGTCCCATGGCCAGCGGGACTAGGCCGATCCCGTCCCGGAGGTAGAGCGTCCCGAAGACGAACCGGTCCACCCCCTGGATATCATCCGTCCCGATCGAGCCGAGCAGCAACCCGACGCACGCCATGAGGAGGCCGCGCGCCCGTGACCTTCCGGTCAGGCCCCCGATGCAGGTGAAGGCGAAGAAGAGCAACGCGAACATCTCGGGCGCCCCGAACTTCAGGGCGGCCTCGGCCAGGAACGGAGAGATCAGCATCACCGCCACCACGCTGACGGTGCCGCCGATGAACGAGCCGAAGG
>CAZXXV010000109.1:0-9897 GCA_964644725.1 uncultured bacterium | reverse complement strand
ATTCTCCACACCCGGCTCTCGACTCTCAGGGCCCAGTGTGCTAGCGTCCCCCGCGTCAAAGGAGGGACGAGGGAGGAATGACGCGCGAGGGGCGGATCGGGGTCATCCAGGCGGTGGCGGCAGCCGGCCTCTTCTCCACGGGCGCCATCCTGGTGCGCTGGGCGCAGGACCTCGCGCCGGTGGAGGTGACCAGCCTCCGCCTGCTGCTGGGTGGTCTCTTCGTGGCGACGGCCGCGTGGGCCTCCGGCGAGCGGGTGAGACTCTCCGGGGCGGAATTCCGGCGTCTCCTCCCCATCGGGCTCATCGCCGCCGTCCACTTCCTGACGTTCATCGCCTCTTTGTACTTCACCACCGTGGCCCACTGCCTGACACTCACGTACACGGCCCCACTCTTCATCGCCGCATTGTCTCGGGCATTCCTGCGGGAGAGGCTGCCACGGCGAGCCCTCGTCGGCATCATTGTCGGGCTCACCGGCGTGGCGGTCCTGGCCGGCTTCGAGCCGCATCTCACCCGTCGGATGTTAACAGGTGATCTGCTGGCCCTGGCTGCAGGCCTGGCATTCGCCCTCTATTCACTCTTCGGCCGCCGCGAGCGGGCGCGCCTACCCCTGCTGACCTACGCGAGCTGGGTCTATCTTACCGCCGGGGCGGCCACGGCCCCCTTCGCCGTCGGCGTCCTCGGGCGCTCGGTGAACGCCAGCGCCATCGCCGCCGTGTTCGCCATGGCGCTCTTGCCATCGGCCCTCGGCCACACCCTGTACAATGCTGCCCTGAGACGCCTCCACCCCAGCATCCCGAACCTCATTGCCACGCAGGAGGTAACGGGCGGCATTCTCCTCGCCTGGCTGCTCCTCCAGGAAGTGCCGACGTGGAATGCCCTGGCCGGCGCCATGATCACTCTCATTGGTGTCGGCCTGGTCCTCCGCTGACAACGTCGCCTGGCTGCCCAATTGCCATCCTTCCCCTTGCCTGTTCGGGATCTCTCGCGTATAAGAATGGGGAGCTGAAAAGGAGGCATCATGCCCAAGCTCTACACGATCCACTGTCCCGCGGTGCCGGAACATCGGGTAGGTTGGTCCCCGATCCCCGCGCCGTACCAGGTGCTGCCCCTCATGGCGCCGGGCAAGCCCGGGAAGAACCCGGAACTCGTGCAGGTCTTGCAACGCTGCCCAAGTTGCGTCGTCCGCCTGCTGTTCGGACGATGAGCCCGGTCGGGCGACAGCCGGGATCGCTCGCATGACGTTCAGCGAGCCCAATCGGAGAGAAACTAGAAGGCTGCGGCAGACTCAAGGAGGAAGTCCATGACGTATCGATTCGTGGCGCTGGGTCTCTGGCTCGCCCTTGCCGCCTCGGGCTGTGCCCCTATCAGCCTTGAAACCTACAAGCCGAAAAACCAGGACGAGGCCTTCATTGTCTCCATGCTCATGCGAATCCCGAACGGGATCAAAGCCAGGTCCGTGGACGTGATCATGCAGCCGTACGCCGACGATGTGTACATCGGGAACTTCCAGAAATACCTGGGCGTGGCCGGCCCCTCCGCCCCGCTGAGCATCTCGAAGCCGGATCTTCGCGAGGTGTACAGAGATGTGCTTAAATATGCCAAGGACGTCTCAATGGACGTGAAGAACTTCCGGGTGACAGTGAGCGGGGACCGCGCTGTGGCCGAAGCTCAGACGGAGCTTCTCTTCAAGCGTGAGGCGAGACGAGGCGAAAGTCGGGAGGAGCTCTTCCGGAACGACGTCACCTGGCGCATGCGGCGCACCCCCAATGGTTGGAAGATCGTTGAAGAGATCTGGCAGTAGGTCAAGCCGCTCATGGCTCATGGCTGATGGCTCATAGTTCGGCCCGCTCAGCGCTCAGCCATGAGCCATCACCCAAACGCTATGAGCCACGCCGTCCCCATGTGCGGATCCCGCCTGATGTCAGCTCGACGCTGATCGCCCCATCCAGATCCGTTCGCAGCAGCCGGGCCCCTGACCTCTGATACCGCTCCACGACCTCCGGATGCGGGTGGTGGAAGCGATTCCGGTAGCCCGCCGAGACCAGCGCCACCTCCGGTCGGACTGCCGCGATGAATGCCGCCGCGCTGGAGGTGCGCGACCCATGATGCGGCACCTTCAACACCTGCGCCCGGATCGCCTCCGGGCGACGCAGGAGGGCCGCCTCAGCCTCCCCTTCGATGTCGCCGGTGAGGAGGACCGCCTGATTCCCGATGCTGATCCGGAGGACCAGGGAGGCGGCGTCGGGCCGAGCCATTTGGACGTTCCCGTCCTGCGTAGCCTTCCTCGCCTGTGCCGGGGGGTTCAGAATCTGGATGGTTGCCTCTCCCCATCGAACCACCGGAGACTCGGCCGAGACGATCCGATGGGGAATCCGCTGGTGGCGAAGGAACTCCTCGATCCACAGAAAAGTGGTGGAGCGGGAGGGCGCATCCCCACTCCACACTTCCCCCACACGGAAACCCCGGAGAATGGCGGGAACCCCACCGATGTGATCTTCCTGCGCGTGGGTCAGGGCGAGGACATCCAGTTGCCCGACCCACTCATGCAGGAGGAACGGCGCCACGACCTGTGCGCCGATGTCGAACCGGCCGCCCGTCAGGCCCCCGGCATCCACGAGCATCCGGCGCTTGCCCGGCAGCGTGAGAAAGATCGCCTCTCCCTGCCCCACGTCCAAGAGGGTCATCTGCACCCTGGGTGTCCCCTCGGGCGCGCGAAGACGCAGCAGCACCTGGATCACTAGCAGGAGGCCGCAAGATAGCGCCAGCCAGCGGGACCATCGACCGCGGCCTACCTGGCTGGGCGCGGTCGACCACAGTCGGATGGGCGACCTACCCAGGACCCAGGCTGCCAGAAGGCCATAGTACGCCACCAGCATCCCCGGCGCGGGCGTATAGACCCTCAGCGTGCTCCACGGCCACGCCGCAAACCATTGCGCCGTCCAGAAGAGCAGGTCCACCAGCCAGCCGTTCACCTGGTTCAACCAAGGGAGTCCGGTTGGCGTCACCAGGAGAAGGGCGCTGGCGGCTGTCCCCAGACCAGTGATCAGGCCGCTCAGGGGGACGATGGGCAGGTTGGCCAGAATGCCCACCGGCGCCACCCGGTTGAAGGCGCTCGCCAAGATCGGCAGGGTCATGGCCGTGGCTGCCACCGTGATCACCACCGATTCCAACGCCCAGCGGATCGGCCGGGGAACTCGCGCCAGCAGCAACTCGCAGCGCGGCAGGACCAGGATGATACCCAGGGTCGCGAGATAGGTGAGCTGGAATCCGACGTCGAAGAGGAAGCGCGGATTCCACCAGAGGAGGGCCAGGGCAGAGAGGGCCAGGGTGTTCAACAGGTCGCCCCGACGATCCAGGATCACCGCCAGGAGGTACGTATCCGCCATCACTGCGGCTCGGACCACGGAGGCACTCCCGCCGGCAAGGGCGGCATACAGGATCACCAGGAGGGCCGAGGCGAACGCGGCAAGCCGGGGGGACGCCCGCAGCAGGCGAAAGAGGCCGAAAAGGGCTCCGGCCAGGAGGCTCACGTTCAGGCCGGAGATGGCGAGAATGTGGTACGTCCCCGAATCCAGGAAGGCTTGGTTCATTTCCTGGGAGAGGCCGGACCGATCTCCCAGAACCGTAGCCTTGAGCAGCCCCGCCTCCGGCGGCGGCATCGCGGCACCGAGTCGCTGGAGGAGCAGGGCCCGCAGGCGGAAGACGAAGGCAAAGATGGTGGAGCCGCGCGAGGCCCGCACCGTCTCCACCGGTTCCCGCGCCCATCCCTCCAGGAAGATGCCCTGGGTCGCGAGATACGCGGGATAATCGAATGCCCCGGGGTTGTCGAAGCGCCGTGGGTGACGCAGCCGGAAGGTCCCCCGGACTTCGTCGCCGTACGAGACTTCCGGCGGCTCGCCCAGCACGGTGAGGCGCGCCTGCCCGGTGGTCGCGACCCACGTGTCTCCCAGGCGGAGCCGGGTGACCTCGACGACGAAACGGGTGCGCTCGGGATCGGGCGTATCCCGCGCCTCGGCCGGGTGCGGATCGGGAGGGCCGACCACCCATCCCTCCAGCGGGATGGGGGAGGATAGGTAGGGGTCGGGAAGGCGGCTCACATGGTTTGCCGGCTGCCCGAACAGCGCCAGCGCCATGGCCTGGCCGCCCAGACAGGCGAAGGCCAGGGTCAGGACGGGGAGAAGCGGTCGCCTGGCCCCGCGCCACCAGAGACCGCCGGCGAGAAGAAGCGCAACCCCCACGGCCAGCGTCCACGGAAGCGGTCGGAGGTCACAGAGGTGCTGAAAGGCGATTCCCAGGCAGAAGGCCGTGGCCAGTGGCACGAGCGGCCGGTCGGGTGCGCGCTCCGCCGGGGCCGCGGGCGACAGGCCCCGATCGCCGGACGGGGGGGCGACGTCGAGTCTCACGAGCGCCTCACTCGCTCGGAAAAACTGTTGGTCCGTCTGTGACTCCCGGAGTACAATGCCGCACGTCCTTCCCCCGACTACCGGGAGCCGTGATGACGCTCGTGGATCGTGCGACCCTCAAGGAGATGGCGGCGGCCTTCGGCCTGGGCCTCATGGTCTTCACCTTCGTCCTCTTGACGAACAAGATCCTGCGCCTGGTCGAGCTGATCGTGAACAAGGGCGTTGGGATCCTGACGGTCCTCCAGCTCTTTCTGTACATCCTGCCCTACTCGCTGGTAGTGACTATCCCCATGTCGATCCTACTCGCGACCCTTGCGACCTTCACGCGTCTCGGCGCCGATGGGGAGCTTTTGGCCCTGCGCGGGGCCGGCTTAAGCCTCCTCCGCCTCACCCGGCCTGCCGTCTGGTTCGGCCTCGCTGCGTCGGCGCTGACCTTCCTCATCACCATCTGGATCCTGCCGTTCAGCAACCACGCCTTCAAGAACCTGGTCTTCCAGATGACGCAGCGGCAGGCCGCCGTCGGAATCCAGGAGGGCGTCTTCAACAGCGACTTCGAGGGGCTCATCCTCTATGTGGAGCGCGTGGACCCGAAGACCTCACGCCTGGATGGGATCTTCCTCGTGGACAGCCGGAACCCTGCAGAGCGGCGGGTCGTCGTGGCCCGAAACGGCCGCTTCACCTCGGATCCACAGAACCTGCGCATGGGGCTCAGCCTGAACCAGGGATCCATCCACCTCTCCGCCTCCGAACTCACCGGTCGCTATCGTCTGCTCACCTTCTCGGATTACAGCCTGACACTGGACATGAGTCGAAACCTGGCCGATCCCATGCAGCGCCCCATGGGAGAGCAGGAGCTGACGCTGGCCGAGCTGCGGGAGCGCGCGGCGACCCTGCGCGCGCAGGGCAGAAACTATCATCCTCCTCTGGTCGAGTTCCACAAGAAGTTGGCCATCCCGGTCTCCTGCGTGCTGTTCAGCCTGGTGGGGGTCCCCCTGGGGAGTCGGTTTCGGAAGGGGGGGCGGGGGCTCAGCCTGGCCGTCTCGGTGGCCTTCGCCCTGGGCTACTACATGTTGATCGTCGCCGGGGAAGGCATGGGGGACCGCGGGCTCGTGCCCGAGGCGTTCGCCATGTGGCTGCCCAACCTTCTGATCGCCGTGGGGGGCAGCTTGCTCCTCGTCCGGGCAGAGCTGTTCCCCGCCACGATCCGCCAGGCGCTCTCCACGCCAGCGCAAAGCGGCCCGGCGTTCGGGCAGCGGACCTGATCGCCATGCGCCTTCTGGATCGCTACATCGCCCGCGAGTCCTTGAAGATCCTCCTCCTGTGCCTGGTGGTCTTCACGGGCGTCTACGTGATCGTGGACCTCTTCGAGAAGTTCTCCCGCTTCCTCGAGGCGCGCGTGGATCCGGCCCTGATCCTGCACTACTACCTCTTCAGCCTCCCCAACATCCTCACCCAGGTCCTGCCCGTCGCCGTGCTGCTGGCCAGCCTCCTCAGCCTGGGTGGCATGGCCCGGCACAACGAAGTCCTGGCCATGAAGATGGGACGGGTCAGCACCCTGCGGATCGCCCTGCCCTGCATCGGCGTGGGCCTCGCCGCCAGCCTGGCGGCCTGGAGCGCGACGGAGTACGTGGCGCCGCGGACCAACGAGCGGGCGCTGGATATCTGGCGGACGCAGGTCCGGCACCTTCCCGCGCACCGGATCACCCGGGACAACGACATCTGGTACCGCGCTGGCGGGAACCGTTTCGTGCACATCTCCCTGATCGAGACACAGTCGGGCCTCATCCGGGGGATGAGCATCTTCGATCTGTCGCCGGACTTCGACCTGGTGCGGCGGGTGGACGCGCGGGAGGCGGCATGGGCCGCAGGCGGGTGGACGCTGCGTGGCGGGTACCGGCTGGAACTGAACCAGCAGCCCGTCCGGATCGAGCCCTTCCGGGAGATCGGCGTCCCGCTGAGCGAGGGGCCCGAGGAGTTCGCGCGGGTCGCGCGCTCCCCCGCGGAGATGAGCTACACCCAGCTCCGCGACTACATCGAGCGGTTGGTCAGCAGTGGGGTGAATGCCGCTCGCTACCGCGTGGACCTGTACGCCAAGGTGGCCATCGCCCTGGCGAGCTTGGTTATGGCCATCATCGGCGTCAGCTTCGGCCTGCGAACCGGCAAAGCGGGAGTCATGCTCTGGGTGGGGGCCTGCATCCCGATGGCCTTTGTGTACTGGGTACTCCTCGTCCTGGGATTTCAATTGGGCCGGGGCGGCGCGATCCCTCCGTTGGTTGCCGCGTGGCTGCCCAACCTCGTCTTCGGGACGGCCGGCCTCCTCTCCCTCTGGCGTCTGCGCGGCTGACCTCGCCCGTCAAACACGCTGATCCTCCGGTCGTTGCCCCATGCAGGTGCACAACGCCTGGGCTACCACACGCCCCCCCTCATCTCTCCCCTACAACTGTCGTGAAGTCGCTTTTGAACGAACACTCCCTCTTGCCGTACACCCGATATGGCCTGTTCAACTCCTCAAACCAAATCTCACTTCCATCCTTTGAAGCCAGTAGTTCCATGCTCTGCGCTTGCGGGCATCGCGGTAACGCACGGCATCAGCCGCCGCGATGACGCATGGCACAAGATTCTGAGAACGTAGAACCGCCGTCGGCTGCATGCGGTTAGGCGGCTCTGCCGGGTCGCGCGCTGCTTGCGCGCACGACAAGATCGACATCGCAGTCCAGAACATGAAGGAGGGACAGCAGTTGGTCGATCGTCTTGCGGTAGTTGGTTTGATCCAGGAGGCGGTAGAACTGCGTCGCGGACGTTCCCAGGCGGCGGATGATCTCTCGTTTCGAAAGCGGGCTGGCCTGCAGCCGCTTTTGGGCTTCGATGGTGAGCCTGTACAGCAGCGCATCGCGCAGGTAGCCGGGGTCCTGGTTGTATTCCAGGACCTGCTCAAGGTGCACCGTCCCCTCCCGCCCCGACGCGAGAACATAGGTGAACCCTTCCCGGTTCAGTTCCTGGTCCACAAACACCCGCTCGAGGGGGTCTTGAGCCGTAGGCTCGGGATCGACTTTGGCGTAGGGAAATGCCAACGTCCTGGTCGCGGTCTTGACCTCAAACACTTTCCTGTGGTTATTGCCGACGACCCCTCGCATCTTCATAGCCGTCCCTCAGCCTCCAGTGCTTCAATGAGTTCGACAACCCTGAGCGGTGCCTCGCCTTTCATAGCCTTCTTGTTCTCGAGATCCCACTTCACGATGAACTTCCCGTCGCGGTAGACATGCACGTGCCGCGGGCTGTGGTCTCCCTTCCATGTGACGAACACGTACCCACCTCGTCGAAGCTTTCCCATCGGAGACTGTTACCACACACGGTAACGCTTGTCAAGCGCATCCACGCGGACGCCTTGCTCGCCTAACAGGGTGCCGGCTCCAGCCGCGCGATGGGCCGCGCCGGGGCCAAGGCACGCGCCGCCACGCTCATGTCAAGCGCCAGCAGCAGCCGCGACGGGCCGCCCAACCGCCGGACGATCTCCCGCTGCAGGACCTCAGCTTCCGCACTCGTGGGGATGCCGTCTTCACGCATTCCGTCCAAATAGAACTCCATGGCCTCTCGAATTTGGGCTTCGACCTCCTCGATCGTCCCGCCCGTCGCAACGCACCCGGGGAGATCGGGGACCTAGGCAGAATAGTTGTTCTGAGCTTTCTCGATAACGATGGCATAGCGCATCAGAGACTCACTTTTTCAGACCAGCCTGTTTCAAGATACTGTTTTCAGCATACCCGGAGCAAGATCGTCGCTTGGCTTCCCCGGAACCGTCACCCGCCCCAATTTTGCCAAATGCTTGAACTGGCGTCGGACGGCGGCCTTCACTGCCTTCTGGACGATGGATTCATCCACATGGTGACGGCCTTGGGCGCCTGTGTCTCGATTGACCCAGCGGTTCTCGTGAGGGAAGACCCATTGCCACACCCATTCCGAAGCAGCATTCGGATACTTCCACGCCAGCGCGTAGGGCAAGAACACCCGGCCGCAGCCGCTGGCCAGGCCGCCCTGGTGCATGTCCCGCACGTGGCTCAGGTGTTTCCACAAGGGCTCCTTGATCGACTCGGGCAGCATGGTCACGCGGTCTTTCCCCCCCTTTTTTCCCGTCCCGCACGGGGTGATCTGATTCGCGGCGAAGTCAATATCCTGGACGCGTGGGCGCAGGCATTCCAGCAGTCGCAGCCCAGCCCCATACATCACACTCGCCATGAGCCGCTTGTCCCCGCCGAGATGGTCCAGCACTGCCTTGACTTCCTCGCGACTCATGACCACGGGAAGCCGCTTGGGTTTGCGGGCGCGGATGAGGCCCTCCAGCGTGCCGACCTCGCGCCTGAGGACGTGGCGGTACAGGAACAGCAGGGCGCTGAGCGCCTGGGTTTGCGTCGAGGCGCTGACCCGCTCCTTCACGGCCAGGTGGCCGAGGAAGGCAGTGATCTCCGGCTCGGCCATCTCGGCCGGATGCCGGACGTTGTGGAAGAAGATGAAGCGCTTCACCCGGTGGCAGTACGTCTGTTCGGTTCGGCGGCTGGAGTGGCGGGAGCGGAGAGCGTCGCGCAGCCGGTCGAGCAGCTTGGGTTTCCGCTGGTCGACGAGAGGCCGCTGGCTCTCAGCATGCGAGGTTGTTCCCGGCGTGTGAGACACTGCGAGAGCATCGAGGCTTCCTCGCGGTCCAGCACGGCCCCGAGTCTTGATCACGTATCTTCTACCCTTAAGCCGTGGTGGAAGTCAATGCGATTCTGCGCCCCTGAAAACACGAAGGCTGGGAAGCATCGCGCGCCTCCCAGGCCTCGGGTAGCTCTCGGCGATCAGCGATCAACTCGCTCCATGTGGCGCGTGGCGCGTTTCACGCCTGACGCCTCACGCCTTACGGTCTTTCTTCTCGACTCTGCCCCCCGCTCCCGCGCCCCCATGCTCCCGTGCCGTTCTTATGTCCCCATCTCCCACGACTCGAGGTACTTCCGCTGCTCCTCGGTCAGGGTGTCGATGGTGACACCCATGGACTCGAGCTTGAGGCGGGCGATCTCGGCGTCAATGGCCAGGGGCACCCGGTAGACCTTCTTCTCCAGCTTGCCGCGGTTCTTGACCGCATACTCCGACGCCAGCGCCTGGTTCGCGAAGGACATGTCCATGACGCTGGCGGGGTGTCCCTCGGCCGCCGCCAAGTTGATGAGCCGCCCCTCGCCCAGGAGGTAGATCCGGCGCCCGTCCCGCAGGCGGTATTCCTCGACCTGTTCACGGATGGGCCCATGCTCCACGGCCAGAGACTCCAGGGCCGGGATGTCGATCTCGACGTTGAAGTGGCCAGAGTTGCAGACCACGACCCCGTCCCGCATCACCCCGAAGTGCTCCTTCCGAATGATGTGGATGTTTCCCGTCACGGTCACGAAGACCTCCCCGACCCTCGCCGCGTCCAGCATGGGCAGGACCGTGTAGCCGTCCATCACGGCCTCGAGCGCCTTGAGGGGATCC
>CAZXXV010000108.1:2677-9944 GCA_964644725.1 uncultured bacterium | reverse complement strand
TCGTCCACGCCGATGGTGTTGAACTCGAAGGGGACGCCGCCGGCCTCCCGGATGGCCTCGCACACGATCCTGCCCACCTCTTGCAGGTGGACGTGGCCCGGGATGATGCCCACGTAGGAGTTGGCCACCCCGATGAATGGCTTGTTGAAATCCGCATCGGAGAGCCCTACCGCCCGAAGCAAGCTCCGGTGGGGCGCCTTCTCATACCCCCTCTTGACCGTATCGCTGCGCATCGCTCTCCTCCCAGAAGGCCCGCAGCTCCTTGCGGGCGCATCAAACATGTCCTCGGGGCCGCCTCGCTACTTGCCAGACGGTCCCCGACTGAAATCACTGTATTCCACCAGGCCGAACAGGTGCGCGAACCTACCACGTTTGCCCACGCAGGGCAAGATTCGCGGCTCTGCCGCGTCGATTGGTCAATTGGTCCACTGGTCAAATGGTCCGTCCCAATTGACTAATTGACCAATTGACTTCTCGACCAGTCACCTCTCTCGGCTCTCGGCTTCGCCGAGTCAATCTGTCAATTGGTCCATTGGTCAACTGGTCTCGGCCAATTGACGAAGTGACTTTTCGACCAGTCGACTTTCTAGACTCTCCTTGCGGTCAGGCGCCCTGCAGGTGGTGGATCTTCCGGGGATCCAGGCGAAGGAAGACCCGCCCTTCCAGGATCCCTCTCTCCCGGGGATCGGGCACGTCTACGATGAACTCGTAGGGGGCAGCCTCTGGGCGGAGCGGGACATCCACCCAGTAGCGAACCCACTGCCCCACGAAGGTGTGGGTTCGAACCACACCCTCCAGGACGTTCACCCTTGGCTCATCCGGCAGGTTGGTGGTTACCTGGATGGCTTCAGGTCGGATGTTCAGAACCGCCTCCTCTCCAGGGTGGAGATCCCTCCCCGGCAACTCCACCGTGATCATCCTCCCCCCGAACTCCAGCGTGAACCGGTGCGGGCTGGCCTCACGGACCCGGCCCCGGATGAAATTGGCTGTACCGACGAAGTCGGCCACGAAGACACTCTCGGGTGTGTAGTAGATCTCCCAGGGAGTCCCGTACTGGACCACCTCTCCTTGGTGCATCACGGCGATTCGGTCGGAGATGGCCAGTGCCTCTTCCTGGTCGTGGGTGACGTAGACGGTGGTGATCCCGACCCGCCGCTGGATCTGCCGCAGCTCGGCCCGAACCGTTACCCGCAGCTTGGCATCCAGGTTGGAGAGAGGCTCGTCCAGCAGCAGGATCTCGGGTTCCATCACCAGCGCCCGTGCCAGCGCCACGCGCTGCTGCTGGCCCCCGCTGATCATCCCCGGCGTCCGGTCCCCCAGGCCCGCGAGCCCCAGGTCGCCCAGGACCCGCTCCACCTTCCGGCGCAGCGCTTCTCCCCGCAGGCCGCCGATCTTCAGCCCGTAGGCCACGTTCTCGAACACCGTCATGTGCGGGAACAGCGCGTAGTCCTGGAACACCATGGCGGCATGCCGGCGATGCGACGGCACATCGTTCATTCGGCGCTCGCCGAAGAAGATGTCCCCTTCGTCGGCCTCGTAGAAGCCGGCCAGCGTGCGCAGGATCGTCGTCTTGCCGCACCCGCTGGGGCCGAGGAGCGTCGTGAAGCTTCCCCGCGTGATCTCCAGCGAGACATCCCGCACGGCCGTGACCGATCCGAACCGCTTGGTCAGGCGCCGGATGGCGATGTGGACGGGGCCGTCGGTCATATCCGGAAGAGCTCCACGTTCCGACCGAACAACAGTCGGGATATCGCCAGCACGATGCAGCTCAGGGCCAGCAGGGCCGTGGTCAAGGCCGCGGCCGCCCCTCGGTACCCGTCGTTGGCCAGGTTCAGGATGGTGAACGTTGCCACCACGTTTCGGTTCGTGACCAGGAAGATGATGACCGAAAGCGTGGTGACCGCCCGGATAAAGGACACAACGAAGGCCGAGACCAACGAGGACTTCAGCAGCGGCAGCTCGACGTCCCAGAAGGTCTTCAGGGACCCGGCCCCCAGGTTGGATGCCGCCTCGCCGAGCGAGGGGGCGATCTGCTTGAGCCGGCCGATCCCCGTCTGGTAGCCCATAGGGATGTTCCAGAAGATCATGCTCAAGATGATGATGGTCGCCGTCCCATACAGGTCAAATGGCGGGGTGTTGAAGGCCAGCGAATAGCCAATGCCGAACACAACGCCGGGGATGGCGGCCGGGAGGATCGCCACAAAGTCCAGCAGGCCTCGACCAGGGAACGACTTCCGCGACACGAGGTAGGAGGCCAAGATGGAAAGGAGCGAGCTCACGGTGGCGGCCACGCCGGCGAAGACCAGGCTGTGGATCAGGGAACGGGCATTGGCCAGGACGTCCTGCCAGTGTCGGAGCGTCGGCGTGTAGTCAAAGCCCCACCCCCGGCAGAAGGCGCCCGCCAGGAGGCCCAAGTACACCAAGAGGATCAGGGCCGACACGACCGTGCAGAAGGCAAAAAGAGGCCACTTGAGGTACCAGGGGGTCGGTGGGAGGGTCAGCAGGGCCACTTTCCCGGTGATGGTGAAGTACTGCCGACGGCCGACCCAGTACCGCTGGGCCAGGAAGAGGCCGAAGGCCGGGACCAGCAGGACCGAGGACAGGACCGCAGCCCCGGTGACATCCCCCCAGCCGGAGATGCGGGCCCAGGCCTCGGTCGGGAGGACCGTGTAGTGCCCGGCGATCATAACCGGGTTGCCGAAGTCGGCCAGGACGTAGATAGCCACCAGGAGAGCCGCACCGGCGACTCCCGGCCTGGCCAGGGGCAGGGTCACGGTCCGGAACAGCCGCCAGCCACTGGCGCCGAGGTTGCGGGCAGCGTACTCCAGCGAAGGGGCAATGGACTGCAGCACCCCCTCCATCACCAGGGCGGCGATGGGAAAGAAGGCGATGGTCTGCGACAGCCACAGGCCGTGCCACCCGATGATATTGTACCGCGTCCCCAGGAGCGTGTAGGTCACCAGCCCGTTTCGCCCGAAGATCAGGATGTAGCTGAAGGCGATCATGAAGGGCGGGGAGAAAAGCGGCAGGATGGCGATGCTCCGGAAAAGCGTCTTGCAGGGCACGGTCGTCCGAGCGAAGGTATAAGCGAACAGGAATCCGACCACCGTGGCAGTGGTGGTGGAGAGGACCACGATGACGAACGTGTGGAGAGTCGCCGTCACGTAGCGCTCGTTGGTCGGAAGCCCGACGAAATCCCGGAGGGACGGGTAGAGGAGCACCCGCAGGACCGGGTAAATCACGAAGAGCCCCAGGGCGATGAAGATCGCGGCGATGGCGGCAAGGAGCAGCGGCTCCCGCAGCAGCTTCTTCATGCGTAACTCCCCGAACGGCGTAAAGCCCGGGGGACCCCCCGGGCTTTACGCATCGTACCGATGTCCGGGTCGGGACTATTTGCCTGTGATCTGGGCCCAGCGCTTCTTCCAGGCGTCCAGGTTTGCGGCCACCTTGGCCTGGTCGTAGTTCACGAAGTGGAGGCTCTCGAAGGCCGGTACCCCTTCAGGCATCCTCACGCCGGCGCGCACCGGGTAGCGCAGGCCGTTCTTGGCATTGACCTCCATCGGCTTGGGGGTCAGGATGAAATCCACGAACTTCTGCGCGGCACTCAGGTGGGGTGCCCCCTTGATGATGGAGACGGCGCCGATCTCGTACCCGTCGTCCTTGGGGAAGATGACGGCGACCGGCAGGTTCTCCGCCTTCTTCTGGCGGATCAGGTCATGGCCCCAGGCCACGCCGACGATGGCCTGCCCCTGAGCCACCAAGGGAATGGACCCGTTGGCCCCCGGCGTGTATTGGGCCACATTTTTGTGAAGGTCCGCGATGTATTGGAATCCCTTTTCCTCGCTCTCCAGGCGGAAGATCTGGGTGGCCACGAAGATCACCGCGCCGCCCGTGGTGGCCGGGTTCGCCGCGATGACCTCTCCCTTATAGGCCGGGTTCAAGAGATCGTCCCAGGTAGCCGGCATCTTCAGTCCTTTGGGGGCGATTTCGGCCTGGAACCGTTTCTCATTCACCAGGATGGCCAGCGCCCCCAGGTACCAGCCGCTCCAGGAGCCGTTGGGGTTCATGTACTTCTTTTCGATCCCGGCCCTAGCCACCTCCGGCGACACGTACTTGGCCAGGAAGCCCCCCGTGGCGAGGCTGTCGTGGATGGAGGAGTTCCCGCCGATGAAGATGTCCGCCCGGGGATTCGCGGCCTCTGTCTGGATGCGGGAGGCGACGGTCCCCGCCTGCTCGATCTGCAGGGCGATCTCGGCGGTGAGGCCTGTCGCCTGCTTGAAGGCGTCAGCGATTTCTTCGATGGTCTTCTTGTCCAGCGCGGCATAGATCGTGAGGTCGGCGGCCGACGCGACCCCCGCACCCAAGATCGCGGCCACCAGCACCGCTAGTGCTATCAGTGTTCGCTTCATGGTATTCCGGTGGGCGACCTCCTGGTCAGACGCCCCACCGCCTCCCTCTTTGAGCAGTGTGGGATAACCGGTCAGAGAGTCAAGCGTCCACGAGATATCAGCAAGATCACCCCCTTGAGAGAGCGCTGGCGACCCCCTCCCCTGTCGCTGACATGTGAAGCCAGTTTGCCGAAGCTGGCGGCTGTGTTCGCAAACTGCCACAGGACGGGCACCCGGACGGCCGCCACCAATCACAGGTAGTCTTTTACAACCCCTCATTGCTGTCAAGGGTAAACCGTGGCCCTGATCATCGCCTCGCCCCAGTCTCACTCCTCCCCCCTTCCGCCTCCCGCCTCACGTTTCCCCTTTCACGTTTCCCGTTTCACGTCTCACGTCTCACGTTTCACGGCCAACGTCGCCCCGCCTGACAATCGGTGGTAACTGGTCTCTCCACGGTGCCGCGGCTTCGAACGCCGCCGCCGCGCAGAGCACCGCCGCCTCCTGTCGCCGTCGTCCCACGATCTGCAGCCCGACGGGCAGGCCGCTCTGCGTGAAACCGCACGGAATCGAGATCGCCGGCAGACCCGTTACCGTGATGCCATAGGTGAGGAAGAACCACTGGGTGTAATTGTCCAGGGCCTTGCCATTGATCTCGGTGGGGTACGGCTGCTCCACCGGGAAAGGCGGCACCGCCACGGTGGGCAGGATCAAGAGATGGCGCGTTTCCATGAACGTCCGCACCCGCTGCCAGAGCATCGTGCGAAGCTTCTCGCCGCGAGCGATCTCTTCCGGAGTCAGGCGAAGGCCCTGCTCGATGTTCCAGACCAGCCCCTTCTGCATCTGGTCCTTCCACTGGGCCAGCTTGTCCGCGTGCAGCGCAACCATAGACAAGCCGCGCGTCGCCAGGACGATCTCGTTCACCTCGCTGAAATCGGGGCAGGCGGCCTCGACCTTGGCGCCGAGCGACCTGAAGATCTTGGTCGCCCCCTCGGCAACCTTCGCCACCTCGGCGTCCACTGAGATCAGGCCGTTGAGGTCGGGCGTCCAGGCCACCCGCCAGCCTTTGACCGACGGGGCCCTGACGGCCTTGAGGAACTCCCGGGTGTCTACGGCATACGAGAGCGGCGCCCGGTCATCGGGCCCTGCCACCACCGAGAGCATCAGCGCCAGGTCCGCGACGGTCCGCGCCATGGGGCCGACGACGGAGAGGGAATCCCACGCCAGCTCCTTCGGGTAATCCGGCACGAGGCCCGGGGTAGTCCGGAAGCCGACGACGCCGCAGAAGGCGGCCGGGATCCGGAGCGAGCCGCCGAGATCGGAGCCCTGCGCGATCGGCCCCATCCCCGTCGCCAGCGCGACGGCAGCCCCGCCGCTGGATCCACCGCAGGTGAGGGCCGGGTTCCAGGGATTTCGCGTGGCGCCGAACACCGCGTTGAAGGTGTTGGCGCCGGCGCCGAACTCGGGCGTGTTCGTCTTGCCGACCACTATGGCCCCGGCCGCCTTCAGGCGCTCTACGATCAGCGCATCCTCCTCCGGGACGTGGTGCTCGTAGATCTTGGACCCCCAGGTGGTCCGGATGCCCTTCGTGGGGGTGATGTCCTTGATGGAGACCGGCACGCCGTAAAGTGGAGGGAGCGTTGCCCCTCGCCTGAGTGCGTTGGTCGCCGCCCGCGCCGCACGGAGTGCGGCCTCTCGCACCACCGTCACGTAGGCATTGACCTGCGGGTTGACCTGGTCGATGCGCGCGAGGACGGCCCGCATCACTTCCAGGGGCGACACTTTCCGCGCCCGGTATAGCCTCACCAGGTCCGTCGCCGGCGTGAAGCACAAGTCTCGCTCAGGCATTGAGAACCCCCAAGACAATCCTCACACCAAGGGGAGCAGAAAGAGAATCCGCAGGGTGAGCAAATGTAAAAAGCCTCGGATCAGGGGTGAGCCTCTGTCGGCAGGCGACGCAGGACAGCCTGGAAAACTCTACCCGCGATGACGAGAGCCTCTTCCGCTTCCTGGCGGGAGGGCTCTTCCGACTCTCCCGGATACCGGAATTCCCAGGCGAAGGCCGTCAACTCACGGGCCGCATCGGCCTCGCGGTCAAGTCCCGGATCAATCCGCCCACACGCGATCGCGAGTTCGTCGAGATCGTGGGTTTTACGGAACGGGACCTCGTGCGCCGCCAGGAAGGCCTTGAGCGCCTTCTCCACGGCCTGCTGGCAATGAAAAAGGGCATCCCCGATCAAAGGAGGGGATGCCCCGATATCGACCTCGGCCGCGCGAAGATCAGCGCGAGCTTTCCCCAGCCAGGACCGCACCTCCTCGACGATCTCAGGCTGCATAGAGGAGGCGACCCTCACGCGCCACCGTTGCCGCGAGGGAGCTGGCGACCTTCAGCTTCCTGTCGAACTGGTCGCGAGTCAAGACGATCACGTCTTTTGCGGCCCCCACGCCGCACAAGACCCTGAAGGCTCTCTTGTTTCGCTGGTAGGTGGGGAGGTCCGAAGCCTTTACCACAACGAGGAGATCGTAATCGCTGTCCGGGCCCCCGGCGCCTCGGGCAACCGACCCAAAGAGATAGATGGCCTCCGGCTGGAACGAGTCCACCAAACGCCCAACCATTTCCCTGAGCTTCGGATCGGAGACTTCGGGCTGCGTCATTGCCGTCTGGAGCATCCTACGTGGCTGTCCCAACGCGCGACGCGCCATGGGGGTCAACCCTGCGCGCTATCCTCTCGAACCCGGAATATCACCTTACCTCAGGCAATCCGAAATGGTCAAGTGAAAGTGCTGAAGCCCGCCTCGGAGGAAAGGTGCCGGACACCATTGAGCCCTTAACCCCTCGATTCCCCGGGAGCATGCTTACAGTTCGTGGTCGGACGCGGGCG
>CAZXXV010000108.1:0-2577 GCA_964644725.1 uncultured bacterium | reverse complement strand
CTTAACCCCTCGATTCCCCGGGAGCATGCTTACAGTTCGTGGTCGGACGCGGGCGTACCAACTACAGTTATCGCACTTGGTCGGAGCGAGCCAGTGCGTCGTTCTCTGGCCATGCCGCGTGCGGGGACCTCGGAAATATGTTTCATAAGCGCCCTACGTCCCCTCCACGCTCAACTCCGAAGAAGATGCTGAAGGGGATGGCGAGGGTGTGACGGTCGAGGGCCAGAGCTTCGGTGCCGGGGTAGAGCAGAATGCCGAGACGCACGCGGCCCTTTAGGGCCTGGGTGCACTGGCGCAATCCGATGGTATCGCTGTCGGTGATTCGCTGAGTCCACTTCACCTCGATGCCGACCAAGGACTCCCCACGTTCGAGCAGGAAGTCAACTTCTCGTCCGGCGTGCGGCCGCCAATACCACAGTTGGATTCTCTGGTCGGTGACCGAAATGAGCTTGCGTAGCTCGGCGGCTACCCATGTCTCCACGATGGCGCCCATGCTCCCCTGCCTCTCCAGGACGGTCCAGGCATCGGCCACCGCGAGGTGGCACGCCATTCCGGTATCGCCGAGGTAGATCTTCGGGGTCTTCACAAGCCGTTTCCCTACGTTGGCAAAGTACGGCCGTAGTGGGAATGCCTGGTATGTCAGCTCCAACAGGCTCATGTAACGGCGGACTGTGGTGAAAGGCAGGCCTAGGTCCCTGGACAAGTCCGAATAATTGAGGAGTTGGCCCGTCCGAAGTGCCAACAGCGCAAGCAACCGGTTGAAATCTGGAAGGTGTTCGATGGCTGCGAAGTCGCGCAGATCCCGTTCGATGTACGTCTTTCGGTACGCAGCGAACCACTCCTGGCGAGTCCTCGGCGACTTCAGGAGCGCGGGGGTTGGAAACCCACCGGTGAGGATGTGTTGCTCGATCTCCTGGCGGCGTTTCGAGGGCGCGCGTTGAGGCCACCGGGAGAGAAGCGCCCTTGCATCGTTGCAGTCGAAGATGTCCTGGATCGTGGAGGGGGCCGAGACCTGAATGAGTTCGGCCCAGGAGAAAGGGTGCAGCTCGTGCAGGATGACCCGACCCGCCAGACTCTCGGAGACCGTCTTGAGGGTCATGAGGTTTGCCGACCCGGTCAGCAGGTACTGTCCGGGCTTTCTCTTCCGATCCACCGCCAGCTTGATGGCCCGGAGCAGGTCCGGCGCGCGCTGTACCTCGTCCAGGACTACGGGCGTCGGCGTCCCGGCGATGAAGCCGTCCGGATCGCGGAGGGCCCCATCCAGCACCGCCCGGTCGTCCAGCGTCAAATACCGGCCCTGCCATTCGGTCTGAGCGATGGCCTGGACGAGGGTAAACTTGCCCACCTGGCGTGCCCCGGTGACCAGGACTACCGGGGCGTGCCGCAAAGACTCGAGAACCACTGGCTGTAAATGTCTCCAGAGCACGGTTGAAATCTAACCACTGAATGGTGAAATGTCAGCCACAAACAATCGGCATTTCCCGGGATGAACATGGGGTGGGTGTTGAGGATGGAATCGCTACGGGAAGGGGGCATTGGCACTCTTGTCACCTTGCGAGCCGATCACACGTGGCCTGGTCCTATCGTCCCCCCGCGCGACCCAGGGCACCGATTGGGAATGGACGCCCGGTGCCGCATAGGAGAATCCCGGTCAATTCGACCCGTGTCGGAATAGGAGTTCTTCGCCCCCCTCCACCTCTCCACGTCACTGTCCGCCATTTCTCATCGGCCGTCGGACGCTCAAGTGCCGATCCCTGCGTGATACCGCTGCAGGCTCCTGACGGCGCCGCGCCCTTGGCGGACCGCGGCGATTCCCCTAGCGGTGGCGACGGCGGCAGTGGTCGTGGTGATGTATGGGACCTTGTACTTGATGGCCGCCTTCCGGATGTAGGAGTCGTCGTAGATGCTGAGCTTGCCGGCGGGGGTGTTGACCACCAGGTGAATCTCCCCGTTCTTGATAGCGTCGGCAATGTTGGGGCGACCCTCGTGCAGCTTGAGAATTGGTTGCGCCGCGATGCCGTTCGCTTGCAGAAAACTCCGCGTGCCGCTGGTGGCAACGATGTGAAACCCCAGTTCGGCAAAGCGGCGCGCGGCCTCCAGGGCGCCCGGCCGGTCGTACTCCGCCACGGTGATGAGGACCGTCCCCTGAAGCGGCAGGAATTGCCCGGCCGCCTCCTCCGCCTTGAAAAAGGCCTCGCCGTAACTGTCCGCCATCCCCAGCACCTCGCCGGTCGAGCGCATTTCTGGTCCGAGCACGGGGTCCACCTCGGGGAACATGTTGAACGGGAACACCGCCTCCTTGACGCCGAAATGGGGGATCGGTCGGCGCCTGAGCTGCAGGTCGGAGAGCGTTTTGCCGAGCATCACCTGCGTGGCCAAGCGCGCCATCGGGATGTTGCAGACCTTGCTGACCAGCGGCACCGTCCGGCTGGCGCGGGGGTTGGCCTCCAGGATGTGGACGGTATCGTTGGCGATGGCGTACTGGATGTTCATCAGCCCCACCACACCGAACTCCACGGCAATCTTCCGGGTGTGCTCCTCGATGGTGTCCAGGTGCTTGCGCGGGATGCTGACCGG
>CAZXXV010000107.1:2531-10002 GCA_964644725.1 uncultured bacterium | reverse complement strand
CGAAAATCTGCTCCGCTTTCTGAACAAGCCGGCGACTTCCGCCGAGGCGCTGGAACTGATTTCCACCCTGAAGAGCGCGGGGGTGCATGTCGGGATCATCGTCATGGTCGGCATCGGTGGCGACCGCTTTGCGGAACGGCACGTCCAGGATACCCTGGCGGCGGTGAACGCCATGGGCCTGGGGCCGCAGGACATCCTGTATCTCTCCCCGCTGGCAGCGGACCCCGACTCGCCCTACCGCCAGCAGGAACGCGCGACCGGCATCAATCCCCTCACCGAGGACGAAACGGATGCCCAACTGCGGGCCCTGAAGGCCGGCCTTCGGTTTGACCCGCGGGGTCGTCCCAAGGTCGCGATCTATGACATTCGGGATTTCATCTACTAGCGAGGAGGTCGGGCCATGGCAGTCGATCCGGTGTGCAAGATGCAGGTGGATGAGAAGAAGGCGGCTGCTACCTCGGTCTACAAGAACACGACGTACTACTTCTGCGCTCCCGGGTGCAAGAAAGCATTCGATGCCGCCCCAGAGAAATACCTCGGAAAGGCATGAAGGAGCTAGGAAGCACTCCGTAATGAAACATCCAAGGTGGAGAAGGGCTTGTGTCTCGCCGTCGGCGGCTTGCTCCTGGCGGCCTTGGGGATCGTGGCCTGGGCCCGGACAGGCCCGCGAGCACGGCGGCAACGGCACGCCGGAGGGGTGGAAGTTCTCCTGGCCTGCAGGCAACTGCAGGCCGATGGGGCGCAACCCGCATACTGCGCAGGCGCGCCCTCCGGTCGACACAGGGGCTCCGGGGGCCACTTGATGCCAGGCGGCCAGACGTCGAAGCATTGATGCGATTTCCTCGCATCCCTGGGAGCCTGAAGCTGGGTGGCCTCCACCGCCGGTAGAGGATGTTCGGGCATTTCAGCCTCGGTCAGGCGCCGACATGGTTTCCCTGCGTGGCTCCACGGGCCAGCCGCGAGACGCTCTTTTGACCACACCTACTGGGATTCTCTCGTGTCCTCGACGGAATCCGTCCGGAGTCCTTCGGGGATTCCGGGACATCGCCCGTCCGCACCGGGAACGGTCTCTCCACCAGGCGACTCCTCCCGGAACCTTGACCCACCCTTCTCGGAAATGTTATCGTTCAAAGTAAGGCCTTGGGAGCAACGATGGCTGGTGGGTTGGATCGAAATGAGACTGAGGCCATGATTGCGCGCACCCTCCATCGCGTGTCCGACGCTGGCCTGACGGCCCTCGCCCTCTTCGATCTCCGCCATGCCCTCCGGGAGGGCCTCCTGTCCCGCATATCCCCGCCGCCGGATGTGCGTACCGTTATCGTCCCTGCTCGCCACTCCGACCTAAAAGCGGACCTCTACCTGCCGGGGCGCCCATGTCGGCACGGCGCGCTGGTTCTGGTTCCCGGCTTCACCGAGCTTGGCAAGGACGACCCCCGGATCGTCTGGTTGGCGCGACTCCTGGCGCGGATTGGCTTCACCGTCCTCACACCGGATTTGCTGGGGTTGCGGTCGCTGCGTGCCCGGGAGGCCGACGTGGACGACATGGTGGACAGCTTTCGCTACCTCACCTCCCTGGGGGCGCGGATCCGACCGGATCGCGTGGGCCTCCTGGGGTTCAGTTACGGGGCCGGGCCGACCATCATTGCGGCCGCCGATCCCGCCATCGCAAGCCAGGTGCGCTTCGTCATCTCCTTCGGCGGCTACTACGATCTGGTCGACGTCATCCGCTTCGTAACTACCGGCCACTTTGCGTGGCAGGGGCATCGGGGCCACATTCCCCCCAGCCCCCACGCCCGGGGACGGTTTCTCCTGGCCAATCTGGATCTCCTCCGGGACGGGAAGGACCGTGAGATCCTGGCGGAGGTAGCCAGAGGTCTGACGGAGGGGGACTGGCAGGGGGCCGCCGTTCCCACGGGTGAGCTAAGCCCATGGGGAACTGCGCTTCACGCCTTGCTGGTGAACACCGATCCCGAGCGGGTCGGACCTCTGATCGAGCAGTTGGATCCCCGCATCCGGGAGCGGATCTCGTTCCTATCCCCCTCCCGTGTCATGGGGCGACTCCAGGCCCACCTGATCATCATCCACGGCCTCGAGGATGACTTCATTCCCTACACGGAAAGCCTGCGCCTGGTGGCCGCGGCCCCGATGAAGGATCGGGTCCACCTGGCGATAACGCGGCTCATTATCCACGTGGACGTGACCGGGGCGCGTCTGAGGCCGGCGATACCTCTTCGGATGTACCTGCGCCAGCTGTGGCAGATCACCCGCGTCGTCGGATTCATGATAGCCCAGCGACGCTGAAGCCACGTCGGGAGGGTGGTCCTAGGAGATCGGCGGCCGGGAAGGGAAGCCATCGCTGTCTGGAGGCGTGGCATAGTGCGGGAGCATCCGATCTTCGCCCGCGTGTACGATCTGTACATGCTGCCCCAGGAGCTCTGGGGTATTCGGGAGCGCCGCCGCCGCGTGGTCTGCGGTGCCGCCGGAACCACCCTGGAACTCGGCGTTGGGACTGGGTTGAATTTTCCCTTCTATGTGAAGGCGCGGTACGTGGTGGGGATCGACCCCGACCCGCACATGCTCCGGCGAGCGCGACCGCGGGCCGGCCGCGCCCGGCTCCCCATCCGCCTAGTCCGGGGCGGCGGCGAGGCCCTGCCGTTTCGGGACGCCTCATTCGATACGGTAATCTCCACCCTGGTCTTTGCCACGATCCCTGACCCGCATGCGGCGGCTCGGGAGGTGCGCCGCGTCCTGAAGCCCGACGGGCAGCTGCGCTTCTTCGAACACTTTCGATCCGGGCAACCGCTCCTCGCCGCCCTCCAGGACGCGGTCACCCCGGTGTGGAAGCGGTTCCTCGGGGGTTGCCAGCCGAACCGGGACATCGTATGGATCTTCCGCGAGGCCGGGTTCGAGATCCTGGAGGCGGTCAAGTTCCGCGGCACGTTTCTCCTGCACGGGATCGCGCGACCGATGGAGGCTCATCCGCCCCGGCTCGTGGAGAGGGCCCGAGGTAGCTCCACCCACTGATCTCGAACGGAGAGGGGGCTCCGTCAACCAGGGACCGGGTGTCGGCGTAGGGGAGGGGCGAAGGCGTGTGGGTTCTGGTGACCGGAGGGACGGGATTCATCGGAAGCCACCTCGTGGAGGCCCTACTGGCCCAGGGTCACGAGGTCCGCTGCCTTGTCAGGGACACCCGACGCCTCGGCTGGATCGCGGGGCTCCCGTCGGTGACGATCGCCCAGGGGGACATAGACGACCTGCGTTCTCTGCTGGAGTGCGTGCGTGGAGTGGACCAGGTCTACCACGTGGCCGGATTGACGCGGGCCCGTACGGCGCGGGAATTTCTCCGCGTCAATAGTGAGGGAACTCGGCATCTGGTCCACGCGTGCCTGGAAGCACCGGGGGGACCGCGCCGCCTGGTCCACCTGAGTAGCCTGGCAGCTGTGGGCCCCATGCCGGTTTCCACGACGTGCGCCGAGGACGTGTCGCCCCGTCCGGTTTCTCCCTACGGGTGGAGCAAGTTGAAGGGTGAGGCGGCCGTTCTGGCTGCACGGGATCGCCTGCACGTCACCGTGCTGCGTCCCCCCGTCGTGTACGGTCCCCGAGACCGCGGCGTCTTGGAATTCGCGCGGTGGGTGGCACGAGGTCTTCTGCCCATGCCTGCCGGTCCGCCGCGGGCTCTCAGCCTGTGCTACGTCCAGGACCTGGTGACGGCCCTTCTGGCAGCCGGTGAGGCTAAGGTCCCCTCTGGCGAGATCTTTCACGTGGCCGGAGAGGGGGTCTTCACGTGGGAGGAGGTGGGCGACGCCCTGGGCGAGGCCTTGGGAGTCCGGCCCAAACGGTTGCGGATCCCTGTGCCGATTCTCCTCGCCCTGGCCACGGTCGCGGACGCCTGGGCGTGCGTCACGGGACGACCGGGGTATTTCTCGCGAGGCAAGGTGCGGGAGGCTGCAGGGCACTGGCTCTGCGACACCAGCAAGGCACGACGGCAGCTTGGCGTTGTCCCCAGCGTTGGGTTGACGGAGGGAGTGGCGGTCACCGTGAAGTGGTATCGGGAGGCTGGCTGGCTCTAACTGTGGGGAGGAAGCCGATGGACCTTTTCGAGAAGTGTCGGCGGTTCACGGACGCCCGACGTTTGATGGCGGCCGGCTGGTACACCTATTTCCAGCCCATCGCATCGGCGCAAGAGCCCGAGGTCGTGGTGGGACGGCGTCACATGATCATGATTGGGTCCAACAACTACCTTGGCCTGACCACCCACCCCAAGGTGTTGAAGGCTGCGCACGAGGCCATCCGGCGATATGGCACGGGCTGCGGTGGGTCGCGGTTCCTCAACGGGACGTTGGACATCCACGAGGCAGTGGAGCGAAAGCTGGCCCGCTTCAAGCGGAAGGAGGCCGCCCTGCTCTTCTCCACCGGCTTTCAGGCGAATCTGGGGATCCTGTCGGCCCTGGGGGGCAAGGAGGATGTCCTGATCATGGACCGGCTGGACCATGCCAGCATCGTAGATGGCTGCCGCCTCTCGTTCAGTGAGACCCGGCGGTTTCGGCACAACGACATGGCCGACCTGGAACGAGCGCTCATTGCCGCAAAGCAGCGGGGGAAGCTCGTCGTCGTGGACGGCGTCTTCAGCATGGAGGGAGACATCGCCAATCTGCCGGAGATCGTCCGCCTCGCCCGGAAATACGGGGCCCGGGTCATGGTGGATGATGCCCATGCTACAGGCATCCTGGGGAAGAACGGGCGGGGAACCGCACAGCACTTCGGCCTGGAGGACGAGGTCGACCTGGTCATGGGCACTTGCAGCAAGGCCTTGGCCTCTGTCGGCGGCTTCGTGGCCGGCCCGGCCGACGTCATCCACTACCTGCGGCACCGGGCCCGCTCCCTCATGTTCAGCGCCAGCCTCCCGGCGCCGTGCGTGGCCACCATTGGCGCTGCCCTGGATGTCATCGAAAGCGAGCCCGAGCGGCGGGAGCGGCTGTGGAAGAACGCGGAGCGGATGCAGCGGGAGTTGACCACCCTGGGCTTCGACACCGGCCAAAGCGAGACCCCCATCATCCCGGTGATCCTCGGCGACGATCGGCTCACCTTCGAGTTCGTCAAGAGTCTGCGCAGGCGAGGTGTCTTTGCGAACGCCGCGGTGAGCCCCGCGGTCCCCAAGGGGCGCGCCCTCATTCGGACCAGCTACATGGCCACCCACACCTCGGAGCACTTGGACCGGGTCCTGTCGGCCTTCCAAAAGGTCGGCAAACAGTTGGGCGTCATCTAGTCCCGAGTCCCGGGGGACGAGTGTTCGGTGGTGCTCGGGGCTCCGGACCCGGCCAAAACCGTTCCCCGAATCCGTTGTCCAGGGCGCGTCATGGAGAAGCTCACCGTCGAGGCAGTCGAGGACCGGCGCGGACTGCGGGCATTCATCCGCTTTGCCGAGAAACTGTACCGGAACGACCCGCGCTGGGTGCCTCCGCTCCGGCGCGATGAGCGGGTCCGCCTCTCGGTTTCGAATCCCTTCTTCGCCCACGCTGACGCTCGCCTCTTCCTCGCCCGGCGGGGTCGGGGCGTCGTGGGCAGGGTGGCGGCCATCGTGGACCGGTGGCATCTGGAACGATGGAAGGACGCTGCCGGATTCTTCGGGTTCTTCGAGGCGGTGGAGGACGAGGCGGTCGCGCAGGCCCTCTTCGACGCCGTATGCGGCTGGTTGCGTCCCCGGGGCCTGACGGTCATCCGCGGGCCCTTCAATCCGTCCACCAACGATATGTGCGGGCTCCTGGTGGATGGGTTCGAGCACCCGCCGCGCATCATGATGCCCTACAACCCGTCCTACTACCCGAGGCTCTTCGAGCGGGTGGGTCTCCGCTCGACGCGTGAGTTGCTCGCCTATGAGGTAGAGACCCCGGCCTCGCTTCCCGAGGCCATCGGCCGCATCGCCGACGCCGCCCGAAACCGTGGCGTCCGCGTGCGACGGCTGAATCCGAAGCGGCTCGCCGAAGAGGCCGAACGCTTCCGGCAGGTCTACAACGCGGCGTGGGCAGAGAACTGGGGCTTCGTGCCCATGAGCGAGAGTGAGGCGGCGTGGATGGCCTCCCAGCTCCGCCAGGTGCTGGTGCCCGAGCTTGCCCTCTTCGCCGAGTGCAAGGGCCGGCCCGTTGGGTTCTTCCTCTGTCTGCCGGACCTGAACCCGGCCCTTCGCGTCCTCGGCGGTCGGATCACCCCCTGGGGGCTCCTGCGTTTTCTCCTCGCGCGGCGTCACGTGGACATGGTCCGGGTGATCCTGCTTGGGGTGCTGCCGGACTTTCGCCGGCGGGGCATCGAAGCGCTGCTCCTCCAGGAGGGATATGAGGGGCTCCGACGCTTGGGATACTGGGGGGCAGAAGTCGGATGGATCCTGGAGGAGAACGCGGTGACTCGCCAGACCACCCAGCGGTGGAACGCGCGGCTGGTCAAACGATACCGATTGTACGAGGCACCCCTGCACGGCTGAACTCAACCCGACAGGTTCCTTCTCCATTTCCCACTGCAGACTGGGCTCACGGATGCGAGCCCGACGACCGCGTCTGGTATCGGAGGAGCCAGGGGGCCAGGACGAGGCAGAGGGCAGCCAGGAGGGCCCCGGCCAGCACGTCGGCCAGATAGTGGTAGCGGAGGTACATGGCTGCGAGGACCATGAGAACCACTCCGGGCAGGACGAACGGCAGCCAGCGGGGCGTGAATCGGGAGGTGTAGTAGAGGCAGATCAGGGCTGCGGAGGTGTGACCGCTGGGGAAGGCGTCACGCTTGATCCCCTCCAGGGCATTCAACAGCTCTGTAATGGGACTGGCCAGTAGCAGGCCTGTCAACTCCATCCGGTAGCTCGAGGCGAGGGCGAAACGCGGGCCGAGGGCCGGCACCGTCATGTACCCGATGAAAGCCAGGTAGTGGGAGAGGAGGAGAGCGACGATGCACAGGTCGAAGGCCTCTCCCGCCGGGCCGGTCTTTCCGGGGTCTTCGGACGCTACGGGGAAGCGCAGGTACAGCGTGCCCAGGAGGAGGAACGGGACCAAGTAGTAGACAAGGTAGGAAAGCTGCATGAGCTCGGTCAGCCAGGGAGTAGTGAACGACTCAAGCCAGAGGCTCAGGTCAGCTCCCAGGAGGGCCCGATCGATTTCCAGCAGGAGGCGGTCCTTGTCGGCGGGGTTCAGGGCAGGGATGAAGCCGAGCGAATCGTATACCGCGAGGATCGGTACGAGGGGGAAGAAGGCGGTGAGGACGGCGGGAAGCCAGCGGTCCCGCGCGAGGATCACCCCCACCTGGAGCGCCAGCAGGATCCCGTACCTCACGAGCAACGCATGCGCCTCCGGCAGGCGGTGCCAATATCCCAGGACCAGGAGGTTGAGCCCCACCAGAAAGATCATGGAGATGATGTCGGCCATTTTTGGACGTGGAAAGCGCATGGGGCGAAGGATAGGGCATGCACGTGGGGAAGGCAAGAGCCGGATGC
>CAZXXV010000107.1:0-2431 GCA_964644725.1 uncultured bacterium | reverse complement strand
TGGGAGCCAACGTGAGGTCGGATGAAAGGAGGCGCCGGTGAACGCGTTTCGATTGGACGGGAAAGCGGCCCTGGTTACAGGCGGGGCCTCGGGCATCGGGAAAGCGGTGTCGCTGGCCCTGGCGGATGCCGGGGCGTCTGTGGCGGTGCATTATTTCAGCAGTGCCGAGGGCGCGCGCGACGTGGTGGAGACGATCCAGAAGCACGGCGGCCGCGCGGTGGTCATCCAGGCGGACCTGAAGCTGAGCGCCGAGTCGGACCGCGTGGTCTCCGGGGCGGTCAAGGCATTGGGGGGCCTGGATATCCTGGTGAACAACGCTGGGCACCTCGTTCAGCGCTGCCCGGTGGCTGAGATGTCGGATGACCTCTATCAGGAGATCATGGACGTAAATATGACCGCGACGTTTGCCCTGTCGCGCGCGGCCTTGCGGCACATGCTGCCCCGGCGCTCCGGCAACATCATCAACGTGTCGTCGGCCGCCGCATTCTCAGGCGGCGGCAGCAACGCCACGATTTACGCCACGAGCAAGGCTGCCATCGTTGGGTTCACTCGCGGACTAGCCAAGGAGGTAGGGGGGCAGGGGATCCGCGTCAACGCCGTGGCGCCGGGACAGATTGCCACGCAGTTCCACGAGCGCTTCAGCACCCCCGAAGGCCGGGCGCAGACCGTGCGCGGCATCCCCCTGGGTCGCGAGGGAGCGGCGGAAGATGTTGCCAGGGTGGTAGTGTTTCTCGCTTCGCCTGCGGCTGCATTCGTCACGGGAGAGGTCGTGGCGATCAACGGGGGGATGCTCTTCCACTGAGTTGACCCGACAAAGAGGCACAATCCCGGGTGGCCGAAGGACGCGCCGAGGCCATCCGGGATCAACTCCCCCCTCGCTCCGCAAGCTTCTGCTCCAGCTCTCCGAGCTTTTTCCTGAAGGTCTCGATCTGCTTTTAAGGACTCTCCGCATCGGTGGCAGGGTCCTGCAAGTCCTCCTTACGCCCCCCTGGCTCCTCGCGTGGAGTGAGGCCAACCTGGGTTGCCCAAGTCTTCACGATCCGATCTTGCTCTTGCTGGCTGGAAACGATTCCCTCCATGCTGGAACGGAGGGACTTCTGCAACAGATCCTGCCAGGCTTGCCCGTGCTTGATCATCCGGTGGAGGAGACTCGGCGCCAGTGTGACCCGACGGCTTCGTTCCCGTTCGAGGAGGATCTGGATGAGGGTGATCGAGGTCAGATCGCTTCCCGTCGCCGCGTCCACGACGGAGATCTCCTTTCCCTCCGCGATGAGCCTTTCCAGCGCCTCCAGGGTCACGTAGCGGCTCTGCTGGAGATCGTAGAGCTTGCGATTCGAGTAGCGTTTGATCACGTAGGCCATCGAACACCCCGCGATCAGTGTAACACGCTGACTTCTTACCGACAATCGAGAGCCGAGTGGAGGCGACCGGAGGAGGAACCGGCGACGACTCTCATGTCAGGGGAACGCTGTCGGTGACCGGAGCGGAGAGCGCAGTGCAGAGGGGGTGTGGAGATTCCCGAAGTCCGAGCGACTGCGAGGCTGGCCTGGCAATGGCTGAGATGGTGAAACCGCATGCAGCCTGAGCCTGGGCATGGCCCGAAAGGTCTCTGCGTTCAGAGCACTCCATGTCCTCGGGAAACTCGGGCGCGTGGATCGTGGGGCAAGGGCGAAGCGTCATGGCCAACCTCCAGATTCGGGTCGGCCGTACGAGAGCACGCGAACAACCAAAAGGCAATGGTTCTGTGCGCCGGGGCGATCCTTTAAGCTCAGCCGACGGGTGGAGAAGGGGCAGGATGGTGATCCGGGGGACTTGGGTTGCCGCGTGTTGACGTGGCCAGACCATTCCCGGCAATCCGAACTGTCGAAGCCACCTGGCGCTAGCGCGCATCCGCGCGCCGTGTCGAGGCCAAAGTCGTTGCCCCCGATTCCCCGATCCATCCGGGTCATGATAGGGGTCAACATCTTGGGGGGAACGCCTCGGATGTCCTCGTTGTTTCTACTGCTGCAGCCTGCTTGATGTTCCCCTGTGTCCAGTCGGTGGGAATGATAAGGGGAAATAGGACGAGCAGGATGAAGAGAAATCGTTTGGGCCACAAAGTTACGGGGGATACCGTCGGCATGAGGTCCCAGGGCCCCAATTCCACACAGCCTCCCTCTGGCCTGGATGCCGTTCCTAGTCTTCCTCTTTCCAGTCTGGAAAACCTCAACCACCTGTTCATGAATGTGAAGCAACCAATTGATATCAGGCCACTCAGCGCCATAAGGATATTGAAATACTGACCTGTGCCCATTCCAAAAAACGTGGTGGGGTACTCTCGGAAGAGATCCACGAAGAATCGCCCGAACCCGTACCAGCACACAAAGTGGGCTAGAAGCATCCCCCGGCCTGGAGGGGAGGCTCGCCTCACTACGAGCAAGAGGGGGATCGT
>CAZXXV010000106.1:7770-10006 GCA_964644725.1 uncultured bacterium | reverse complement strand
TCGGAGAGGCGCGTGAGCGAGCGTCGAGTTCCGCGAGGAGCGGAACGACATGATGTATCTACACCTGTCGAGTCCCGTAAGTCAAGGGGATTTCCGTAGGCCAAGGCCATCGCATCGAGGAAAACGTGAGGCGGCCTCGTCGGCACCGCCCTCTGGCGCTGAGAGGAGGGCAGGCCATTCGCGATGATGGCAAGCGATCTCGGAATCTCGTTGAGCAGGAGCGGGTCCCACTCGTCAGGACGCCTCGAAAACGATCGTGTCTTTGCGGATGATCTGGGCCCTTTCGACTGGACGATCGACTCGGGCGGGTGAAGCAAAAGGTTTCGAGGCGCCTGCATGACACAGGCGCCTCGCTTTTCCGGGTCTGCGACAATGGAATGAAGCGGCTGAGGGAGAAGGATGCGTGATCGCGGCGCGCCGACGACGAGCTCAGCGCTTTCCTTCCGCATCCAGCAGGTCCTGGATGAACTTTCTCGCCTCCGGCTTGTCCCAACTGCGCGGGCCGACGATGCGTCCGACGAGTTGGCCGCGGCGATCAATCAAGTAGACGGTAGGCGTTCCCCAGACGCCATACTGCCTCCCAGCTACGTCCCCGCTCTGATCCAGCAGGACCGGAGCGACGTAGCCACGCTCGCGGACCGTCCGTTTGACCGTCTCCGGATCCTCCCTGATGTCAACCAGCAGGACCTCGAGACCCTGGCTCTTGAACTCGTTGTAGATCTTGTTGACGGAAGGCAACTCCTCCCGACAGTCTGGTCACCAGGTGGCCCAGAAGAACACCATGACCACCTTGCCCCGCAGGTCCTCCAGGCGAACCGCCTTTCCCTGAAGATCCGGGAGCGCGAAGGCGGGTGCTGGCTTTGGTGGGTCGTACGGGGCGACCTGCATCAGGGCGAAGTCCGGCTTCGCCCACAGCGCCGGTGTCGCCAGGAGCACGATCAGGCAGCTCAGAACCACGAGACGCTTCATCATGATGCTCCGGAATCCTTGATGGCCTTCAGCAGCTCTTCCGGCGTGACAATGTCCAGGGGGTTATCCTGCATCTTGATGTACCGCACAATCCCCTGGCGGTCGAGGATGAAGTAGGCGCGTTTCGCGTACCGGTAGACCGGGCTCTGTTCATCCGTCACCATGGCGCCGTAAGCCGGGAGCATCTGCCGGCGGAAGTCCGACAGCAGGAGGTGACGGATCTTGTTGGCCTCCGTGAAAGCCTGGAGTGTAGGAGCGGCATCTGCACTGACGCCCACCACCTGGGCGTTGACGGCTTCGAACTGTGGGAGGCTCGCGTCGAAGCCGCGAATCTCCTTCGTTCACGTCGCGGTGAAGGCCTGGATGAAGGTGTAGATCACCACCGGGCCTTTACCTAGCAAGTCGGCAAGCTTGACCGGCTTCCCATCTTGAGCCGGCAGCGTGAAGTCCGGCGCCTTCTGGCCCACCTCAAGGGCGTTCGCCGCACCAGCCAGGATCAAACTGGCCAAGGCGCCAAGAAGCACTGCTCGAATGACGAGACGTTTTCGACGCATGGATCCCCTCCCGTAGTTTGTTGTTGGTGATCGCCGCTGTGGCGGTTTTCCACCCAATGTCACTGGGCTCGCCACGCGCGGCCAGTTTTGCCCGCTAACCCTCAATCGTCAAGACCGTTCCGAGCCTACCGATTCCAACTTTGTCTTTGAAAGAAAAGTTCCTCGGGTTTTCTAGTCTTCGGAAGGGTGGCGAGGCTCGGCCTATTGGGCGGGCTGAGGGGAAGATCCTGCCCCTTCAAAAAACCCGGGAAGAAGAGAAAGGCGGCAACCCGGGAATTCTCTCCGATCGCATTTGGCTACATGGCAACGGCTCGGATCTGGCTGGCGACGCTGGCCAAATCTTCCTTCACTGAACTCCGAATTAACGACTGGATGCCGCCGCCCCCATCGCCGGCGTAGCGGGGAATGATGTGGACGTGCAGGTGGTTCACGTGTTGCCCCGCCGCCCAGCCGTGGTTCCATCCGACATTCAGTCCGCCCGGCTTCAGGGCCTTTTCCAGCAGGGCCATCACGCTCTTCACCCCGAGAAACAACGCACCCACGTGCCGATCCTCGAGGAGGTCCAGGTGCTCGGCATGCACCTTTGGGATGACCATCGTGTGACCCCGCGAGGCGGGGTGCATATCCAGGAAGGCCAGGACGTTCTCGTTCTCGTACACCGTGTGGGCTTTCATCTCGCCCGCGACGATCTTGCAGAAAATACAGTCCGGCAT
>CAZXXV010000106.1:0-7670 GCA_964644725.1 uncultured bacterium | reverse complement strand
GAAAGCGAGCGGGCCGATGCGTGAAATCGTCACGATGTGGCGCCACACGAAGATGCCCGGGGCGCCAGGCCTGACCGAGGGTCGCAGGCAAGCGGAGGGGGCGGAAAGCGAGCGGGCCGATGCGTGAAATCGTCACGATGTGGCGCCACACGAAGATGGTTGTTCTGGTCGCCCTGACCGCCGGGGTCTACGCCGCCATCCTCATCCCGCTGAAAGGCATTCCGTTGATCCCCGGGTTCACCGAGATCCGCCCCGCCAATGTCGTGCCCGTTGTCTTCAGCCTGCTCTTCGGCCCGGCCGGGGCGTGGGGATCGGCCTTCGGGAACCTCATTGGCGACTTCTTCGGGACGCTGGGGCTGGGCAGCATTTTCGGCTTCGTCGGCAACTTCTTTTACGGTCTGGTGCCGTACAAGCTCTGGGGGAAGATGGGGCCGCTCTCGCCGGGCAAACCGCTGGACGCCCGCACGGGTCGGCAGCTCTTGGAGTACCTCCTGGTCGCTTTCCTCGCCAGTGCATCCTGCGCCGTCATCATCTCGTGGGGGGTGGACCTGTTCGGCCTGGTGCCGTTCGGGGTCCTGGCCCCCATTATCACGCTCAATAACTTCATCGCTGCTGCCATTCTTGGCCCGTTCCTTCTCTGGCTCATGTACCCGCGGGCCAAACGCTGGGACATCCTCTGGACGGAAATCCTGGAACCCGCCGAGATCTCCCGTGCGTCACGACCCTGGATCGGGGCCGCCCTGATGTGGATCGGTGGGGTTGGTGGCCTGGTGGTCGGGGTCGCCATCTCGACCGGAGTGCACGCGGCCCTCCCGTTCCACTTCGGGACGGGGACCACAGGCCTCGGCGTCGTCGCGGCCGTCTTCCCCTTCATTGTTCTCTTCGTCCTGGGTTGCTTCCTCGCATGAGAGCGGCTGTACCCGATCGCCCTTCGCGTCCCTCTGTGCAATACATCATCGGATCCGCGCGACGTGGCGTCCTGTCGGGTGCTCCGGATCATCCATGCCTATGATTCGTCTCGACGAGGTCTCGTTCCGCTACCGCGGGGCCAACGAGCCCGCGCTCTCCGAGATCACCTGCCACATCCGTGCTGGAGAACTGGTCGGCCTGCTTGGGCGAAGCGGCGCGGGACGGTCCACGCTGGCCAGCACCCTCAACGGCACCATCCCGCACCTGGTGCGAGGCGACTTGCGAGGCCAGGTGCACATCGGTGGCCAGGACATCCGGGCGCAGCGTCCTCGCGACCTGGCCGATCGGGTCGGTTTCGTGTTCCAGGATTTCGAGGCGCAGCTCTTCTCCACGAACGTGGCGCTGGAGGTGGCGTTCGGTCCGGAGAACCTGGGGGTGCCGCGCGAGGAAATCTCCCGGCGGGTGGACCGCTACCTCCGCTTGGTACGCCTGGAGGCCTTGCGCCGCAAGGCCCCGGCCGGCCTCTCCGGTGGGCAGAAGCAGCGATTGGCCCTGGCCTCGGTCCTGGCCCTGGAGCCCCAGGTGTTGGTTCTCGACGAGCCGACCAGCGATCTGGACCCGGCGGGCAGGGCGGACCTGTGGGATGCAGTTCGGGACCTTCGGCGCGAGCGCGCTCTCACCCTCGTGATCATCGATCCGGAAACCGACGAGATGGGCTGGGTGGATCGCTTCATCGTCTTGGACCGGGGGCGGATCGCGCTCTCCGGGACGCCATCCGAACTCCGGCGTGCGACTGGAACCCTGGAAGGGCTCGGCGTCAAGGGATTCACCCTGGCCCGGCTGGCCTCGGCGATTGGCCTTCAGGAAGAGTGGCAGGACGCGGACCAGGCGGCTACGGCGATCCGGACCGCCGGGTGGCGAGTGAAGGAGGACGCCGCGGAGACCATGCGACGAGCCGACGCCAAGCAGGCAAATGGCGAGGTGCTGCTTGAGGTCGAGGACCTCACCCATCGCTACCCGGACGGGACCGAGGCGCTGTCCGGCGTGAGCTGCGCCATCCGCCGGGGCGAGTTCGTCGCGATCCTCGGGCAGAACGGAAGCGGCAAGACCACCCTGGTGAAGCACCTGAACGGCATCCTCACGCCGACGGCTGGCGACATCCGGCTGTCGGGGCAGAGCCTCCGGGGGCAACCGCTAACCCGCCTGAGTCGACTCGTCGGGCTCGTCTTCCAGAACCCGGACCACCAGATCTTCGCCGAGCGCATCCGAGACGAGGTGGCCTTCGGACCCCGCCTGCAGGGTCTTGCCGAAGGTGAGATCGCCCGGCGCGTGGATGAGGCGTTGGAGGCGGTTGACTTGGCGGGCGCAGGGGATCTGGATCCCTTCGTCCTGACCAAGGGGAGCCGCCAGCGCGTCGCAGTCGCCAGCACCCTGGCCACCAAACCCGAGGTCATCATCCTGGACGAGCCTACGACGGGCCTGGATCACCGGGAGCTGGAAGGGATGATGGCCCTGATCCAGCGCCTGAATCAGGCGGGTCACACCATCCTGATCATCACGCACGCGATGGCCGTGGCGGCGGCATACGCACGGCGCGGGATCCTGATGCGGAACGGACGCATCGTCCGCGACGGAACCGCGCGCGAGATCTTCTCGGACGAGTCGAGCCTGCTGGAGTTGGGGCTCACGCCCCCGCCGGCCGTCCAGGTGGCGAACCGGCTGGGTGTCCCGGCGTTGACCCTGGACGAACTCGTCGCCTCCCTCACCCGCGCTCCCCTGGCCCCCTGGCCCCCTGCTCCGGGATCTTACTCATGAATCTCTTTCTCTTCCTAGACCGCGACAGCCCAGTCCACAGCCTGGACCCGCGGACGAAGATCTTCCTCTTGCTGGGAAGCTTCATGGCGGCGGTCCTCTTCTTCCAGCCCGGACCGCTCTTTGCCCTCCTCCTCGTCCTGCTCGTCTATGGCGCGATGGGGAGGGCCCTCCAGAATCTGCGGCGGATCTGGCTCCTCCTGCTCAGCATCGCCATCGTTTCAATCATGAGCTGGTCGGTCTTCGCCCGGGGGGCCACCCCGGTCTTCTGGCGCGTGACCTGGGAAGGATTCCTCTACGGCCTCGGCGCCGCCATCAAGATTGACAGCATGATCATCGCCGGGCTCATCTTTCTGAGTACCACGAAGACCGAAGAGATCGTCCTGGGCCTCATCCGCCTGCGCGTCCCGTATCAGGCCGCCTTCGCCTTCTCCCTGGCCATTCGCATGGTGCCCACCATCATCGGCACCGCCGTGACCGTGACCGAGGCCCAGCGCTCCCGCGGCCTGGACCTCACGAGCGGCGGCCCGCTGGCGCGGCTGCGGAAGCACATCCCCCTGCTCGTCCCGATCTTCCTGCACACCCTGCGGAACACCGACCAACTGGCCAAGGCCCTGGAGTCCCGCGGCTTCGGCGCCCGTTGCGAACGAACCTCGTACCTGGAGATCGGCTTTCACGCCGCCGACGGCCTTGCCCTGGCCCTCGGCGCCCTGATCCTAGCCATCTTCGTCGCGATCCGATTTACTGGATGACCTCGTCCCAGGTCAGCGGCCTTGACAGGACTATCCGTAATGCGGGACGTTGTTGACGGAGTTGACTTTCGTTCCCGCGGCCTGTGACGTGGGACATTGCGCTAGAAGTCAAAGACTCTACGAGTCCGCGCTTCGTCCGACTCCGCGTCACTGGTTGGATTCTCGGAACGCAATGACCTCATTGGCTTTGCTGGTCCTGGGTGATGCTTGCCTGGCAGCCCTCTCTCGTCGTTGATGGCTGGCGCTTCTCGTGAGGGCAACCGCCTGGGATCGACTCATGCGGCTCGGCGGATGCGGACCTCGAGTACAAGACCAAGCGCAGCGGCATAGCGAGACAGCACCGCAAGGGAGGGCTGCCGCCAGGCGGCATCGAAGGGCCGTTCGAGGCGGGCGACCACTGGTTGCTTTACTCGCATCCGCTCCGCTACCGTTTTCTGTGAGATCCCACCCTTTCGGCGATACTCAGCCAATTCGAGCACCGTGCGAATCGCAACGATTCGCTCGTCATATTTCGCCCGCTCCTCGGATGGCATGCGCCGCCGCAGGCGCGCCAGGTGTGCCAGCACGTCAGTCCCAACACGAGTTGAAGCCCGTCTCATCCCAGGACCTCCCGCATTCTCCGCCGAGCAATTTCGATCTCGCGAGGCGGCGTTTTCCTCGTCCACTTCCGGTACACATGGAGAAGGACCATTTCATCCTTCCGGAGGACCACGTAGAAGACGCGATGAGCGCTCACCCGGATTTCCCAAAGTTTCCCGTCAATCTGCCGGAATCCAACCCCTCGCGCGGCCGATCCTCGTTCAGAAATTTCCTCAAAGGCTGCCGCCAGCGTGGCCCGTTCGCGAATGTCCAAGCTCTCGAGGTACTCAGCGACGGGAGCCACGCCCCGGGCGGTTTGGTAAGAGACAAGTCTCACGCAGACAGTATAGCCAAAGGGCTATAGCACAGCAAGGAAAAACGGGTGCTGTCGGCTTGCGTTGCCGTCTGCCGATGGGTAAGGGGGACGGCAAGGGGGACTACGTAGGTCTTAAGCAAGTTGCTATATCGCCCAACAGGGCGGCGTTCGCGGCGTCAAGAGGCGAAAGGGGTTGGCCCTCAGCTTTCAGGCGATCCTGTCTGCCCCGGGAGCCGGGGATATGGTGCACGTCGGCGTGATGCCCGTAATCTTCCCAGGCATCGCCTAGGGGCGGAGAGGTGCCGTAAGAGGTGTCCGGTACCTTTTTGCGGTACCGTTTTACTTCTCGTCACCCTCTCCGGTGTGGCCCTTTCGCCACGCGGCTGGCCCATCCGACGCCCCCGGAACCTCCCCCCTCCGCATTTTTAGCTTGACACCACGCCTCCCGCTGCGGCATGCTCCAGCCGCTCTTGACGGGCACCCCGGTCCGCACCGGCCCTTCCAGGCGAGCGACTCCGGGCGGCCAAAGAGCGTATTCCCATCACTATCATCAATCCAGATCGAAAGGGTCAATGCGACTATGCCAGACAAGCCCATCCCGCCAAAGAAGCTCTCGGAGAAGAACACCAAACAGGAAATGCTGGACGCCTACCAGGCCTTGGTCCGGCAACTCGAGGAAAAGCGCGCTGCCGAACTGCATCCGGAGAAGCGGCTGCAGGAGAAACAAGCCGAAGAGGCCGTGGCGGTCGCGGCCGGGCTGGCCCCGGACGGCGTGGAACGGGCCCTCGGCAATCTGAAGGCCGACATCGGACAAAGTCTTGCCCAGATTGCCGAGCGCATGGCCTCCGAAGTGACTCGGTTCAAAGCCATTCAAAAGGCGGTCGAAAGCAAGGAACGGGAGGTGCAGGAACTTTACGGGATTGAAAAGGCGGCTGCGAGCCTCGCGGCTCTGATCGAGGCTCAGAACCAGAAACGCCGGGAATTTGAGATCGAACTAAGCCAGCAGAAGGAGGAGTTGACCCGCGAGATCGAGACCACCCGCGCCGACTGGGAGAAGGAAAAGAAAAGCCACGAGGCCGAGCTGCGCGAGCGCGACGCCCTCGAGAAGAAGGGCCGCGAACGCGAGAAGGAGGAGTTCGCTTACCTCTTCAAACGCGAGCAGCAGGTCGCGCGCGACAAGCTCAATGACGAAAAGGCCGGGCTCGAGAAGGAGATTCTCGCCAAACGGGAATCCGTGGCGAAGGAGTTGGCCGAGCGGGAGAAGGCCGTGGCCGCGCAAGAGAAGGAGCTGATAGAGCTCAAGCAGAAAGCAGCGACCTTCGCGAAGGAACTGGAATCGGCGGTGGAGAAGGCGGTCAAGGAGGTGACCGACCGGCTGAAGCTGGAAGCCAAGAACCGCGAGGAGCTGCTGCGCAAGGAATTTGAGGGCGAACGCAACGTCTCCGTGGCGCGCATCGAGGCTCTGGAAAGGATGGCCAAGGATCTGAGCGACCAGAATGGGAAGCTGTCCAGGCAACTTGAGAACGCCTATCAAAAAGTCCAGGAGATTGCCGAGAAGGCCATCGAAGGCTCCTCGCAGGCCAAGTCGCTCGCGGACCTGCAAAAGCTCCTCGCGGAGCAAGGCCGCAAGACGCCAGCGGAGAAAGCGTGAGCGGTCTCCGATTCAATCTGTAGAACGCGTCTCCGTCAGAATCCGAAACGGTGAAATCCGGTCTGTCGCGTCTGGTCATCTTCCGCATTCCAGGTGTGGATTTCGCGGCGAAAGGCTGCGCCCGGGATACGGTCCAAAGTGGGAGGCATCCCGCCTGCCGCGTGCTTATAGCCGGTAGAAGTAGAAGGGGACGTAGCTTCTAGAGCAACTTCTTCCGCACAACGAGACGCCACCCGTTGGTGGCGTTCCGCCGTCCCGACATCCAAGCCGAGATTTACCGGGCTCTCCAAACGACATATAAGGGTCTGGAGGAACGCTTGACCAGGCCGCTGCCTCGGGTAATGAGAGGTTGCGTTTGCACCAACCTCCCCTGGCTCCGAATGAGGCGCGCCGCTTTTGCCGCTTGCTGTCCCGCACCGGATGCCTCCATGTTGCGCTTGCGTTGCCGTCTGCCAACGGGGGCCCGCCTCGGTATGTGCTTGCCGGCTGCTTCGGGTAAGTTGCCGACTTGAGAAATCTAAAGTGCGGGTTTAGAAATTTCATCAGGGGATTGATTCCGCCCCTCTTTGAGATTTCGGGACGTGGCGGCAGGGCCCCTTGATGGCCGACACGTTTCTCCTCGCGCGAGCCCCCTGAGGAATGATAGAGTTCATGCCCCATGCCGATGGGGAGCAGCCGGGGAAGCCCGATGCCGATCGGCTGATAGCCTTGCACAGGAGCGCTGATGCCTGCGCCTGCCTTCCTGCCCGTGACGGTGGACAAGAGCCACCTCATCACCATCGGCGAGCGCCTCTACACCGAGAGCATCGAGCTGATCCGCGAGCTGGTGAATAACGCCTACGACGCGGACGCCACGGAGGTCCGGGTCACGGTGAGGGACGACCTGATCCGGGTCGAGGACAACGGCGCCGGGATGGACTTCGACGGCCTCGGGCAGTATTTCAATATCGGTTCACCGGAGAAGCTGCAGAAGCCCAAGTCCCCACGGTTCCGCCGGGACCGGATCGGCCAGTTCGGGATCGGGAAGTTCGCCAGCCTCTCGGCGTGCGAACGGTTCGTGGTCGAGACGCAGAAGGGCTTGTTTGCGGCCAGGGTGATCTTCGACAAGTCGGCCTGGGAGCAGGCGGGCGAAGCGTGGCACCTTCCCCTCGAATACCTGGAGCCCGACCCGCAGCGGGGCGATGGGACGACCGTCACCCTGCTTCAGCTTACGCGGCGGTTCGATCCCAAGGAGGTGGAGCGGCGTCTCATCGAAGGTGTCCCCCTCAAGGCACCGAACTTTCAGGTCTGGCTGAATGGGGAACGCGTCAGGCCCCGGACGCTGTCTGGCCACCGGATCCCGGTCCTCGAAGGAACGCCTTACGGTCCCGTCTTCGGGGAGATCTTGGTCCTGCCGGCCTCGGTCTCCGACCCCGGTCCTCCGGGGATCGAGGTCAAGGTGAAGCAGGTCACCGTCCGCCGGGACCTCTTCGGAGCCGAGGCGTGGGGGCGCGCGGCGGAGCGTCTTCGGGGCGAGTTGCACGCCGACTTTCTGCCGGTGACCACTGATCGGAGCGCCTTCGTTCAGGACTCCCCAGAGTATCTCGCCTTCCGCGAAACCGTCGGACGGGTGATGAATGAGGTGCGGGCAATCCTGCGTCAGCTCACCGGT
>CAZXXV010000105.1:0-10010 GCA_964644725.1 uncultured bacterium | reverse complement strand
GTCATCCGCATGATCTCGGCCAAGAAAAAGGAGCCCGAGTTCATGCTGGAGTGGCGGCTGCGGGCCTACCGGCACTGGGCCAAGCTGGAGAAGGCCGAGGCGGAGCCCAAGTGGGCGAACGTGACGTATCCCCCCATCGACTACCAGGACATCGTCTACTACTCGGCGCCGAAGCCGCAGAAGAAGCTGAACAGCCTGGACGAGGTGGACCCGGAGGTGCTGCGGACCTTCGAGAAGCTCGGCATCCCGCTGGAAGAGCGGAAACTCCTGACGGGGGTCGCCGTGGACGCGGTCTTTGACAGCGTCTCGGTGGCGACGACCTTCAAGGAGAAGCTGGCGGAGCTGGGGATCATCTTCTGCTCCTTCTCCGAGGCGGTGCAGAACCATCCGGAACTGGTGAAGAAGTACCTGGGCTCGGTGGTTCCCTATACTGACAACTTCTTCGCCGCGCTGAATTCGGCCGTCTTCAGCGACGGGTCCTTCTGCTACATCCCCAAGGGCGTGCGCTGCCCCATGGAGCTGTCCACTTACTTCCGCATCAACGCCGCCGACACCGGCCAGTTCGAGCGCACGCTGATCATCGGCGACGAGGGGGCGTACGTGAGCTACCTGGAGGGCTGCACCGCCCCCATGCGTGACGAGAACCAGTTGCACGCCGCCGTGGTCGAGCTGGTGGCCCACGACGACGCCACCATCAAGTACTCGACCATCCAGAACTGGTACCCCGGCGACAAGGAGGGAAAGGGGGGCATCTACAACTTCGTGACGAAGCGGGGCAAGTGCCTGGGCCGCAACTCCCACATCTCCTGGACGCAGGTCGAGACCGGCTCGGCCATCACCTGGAAGTATCCTAGCTGCATCCTCCAGGGCGACAACTCCGTGGGGGAGTTCTACTCCGTGGCCCTGACCAACAACTTCCAGCAGGCCGACACCGGCACCAAGATGATCCACATCGGGAAGAACACCAAGAGCACCATTGTGTCCAAGGGGATCTCCGCGGGGCACGGGCAGAACACCTACCGCGGGATGGTCAAGATCCTCAAGGGCGCCACCGGGGCGCGCAACTACACCCAGTGCGACTCGCTGCTCCTCGGCGACAAGTGCGGGGCCCACACCTTCCCCTACATCGAGGTGCGGAACGCCACGGCCCAGATGGAGCACGAGGCCTCCACGTCCAAGATCGGCGAGGACCAGATCTTCTACTGCAACCAGCGGGGGATCTCCAAGGAAGATGCGGTGAGCCTGATCGTCGGCGGCTTCTGCAAGCAGGTCTTCCGCGAGCTGCCCATGGAGTTCGCCGTCGAGGCGCAGAAACTACTGAGCGTCAGCCTCGAGGGGAGCGTCGGCTAACACCCTGCATGACTCATGCATACGAGGACGACCCATGCTTGAAATCAAGAACCTGCACGCCACGGTCGGCAACCACGAGATCCTCAAGGGCGTGAACCTCACGGTCAAGGCCGGTGAGGTCCACTCCATCATGGGCCCCAACGGCTCGGGCAAGAGCACGCTGGCCCAAGTCCTGGCCGGGCGGGAGGCCTACGAGGTCACGGCCGGCGAGGTGATCTACCAGGGGAAGAACCTGCTGGAGATGGCCCCGGAGGAGCGCGCCTGCGAAGGCGTCTTCCTGGCCTTCCAGTACCCGGTGGAGATCCCCGGCGTGGGCAACACCTACTTCCTCAAGGCGGCCCTGAACGCCGTACGCAAACATCGCGGCCTCGAGGAACTGGATGCCATGGACTTCCTGGCGCTGGCCAAGGAGAAGATGCAGCTTTTGGAGATGGACGATCGCCTCCTGACCCGCTCGGTCAACGAAGGCTTCTCGGGCGGGGAGAAGAAGCGCAACGAGATCTTCCAGATGGCGGTGCTGGAGCCCAAGCTCGCCATCCTGGACGAGACGGACTCCGGCCTGGACATCGACGCCCTACGGATCGTCGCCAACGGCGTCAACGCGCTCCGCAGTCCCGAGCGCGCTATCCTCGTCGTGACCCATTACCAGCGGCTGCTCAACTACATCATCCCCGACTTCGTGCACGTGCTAGTGGACGGCCGGATCGTCAAGTCGGGTGGCAAGGAACTTGCCCTGGAACTCGAGGCCAAGGGCTATGCCTGGGTCGAAGAAGAGGCCCGGGCCGCCGCAGCGGCAACGGCGTGAGGGGGGCGACGACGGTGACCGCGGTCATGCAGGAAAAAGACAGCTACCTGGAGCGCTTCTCGCGCTTCGAGCCGCAGGTCGCAGGGCGGGATTGGGCCCCGTTCCAACCGGTTCGCCGCGCCGCCCTCGCGCGGTTCGCCGAACTCGGGTTCCCGACCACCCAGGACGAGGACTGGCGGTTCACCAGCGTGGCGCCGATCGCCAAGACCGCTTTTGCCCTCTCCGCGGATGGCGGTAGCGAGCCGGCACGGCGGGACCTCGATCCGTTCACCTTCCCGGGGCCGGCCTCGACCCAGCTCGTCTTCGTGAACGGCCGGTACTCGCCGGGGCTGTCGTCGCTCCGCCCGCTACCGGGCGGCGTGATGGTGAGCAGCCTGGCCAGCGCCCTCACGATGTATCCGGACCTCATGGAGGCGCACCTGGCCCGGTACGCCGATTCTCATCACGATGCTTTTACCGCCCTCAATACCGCGTTCATGGAAGACGGCGCGTTCGTCCATATCCGCCGGGGGACGGTGCTCGAGGAGCCGATCCACCTGCTGTACGTCTCGACGAGGACGGCCGCCCCGGTGATCACACACCCCCGCAACCTGATCGTGGCGGGCGAGAACAGCCAGGCAACCATCGTGGAGGACTACGTCTCGCTCGCCGATGGTGTCTATTTCTCCAACGGGGTCACGGAAGTCGTGGTGGGACAGAGCGGCGTGTTGAGCCACTACCTGATCGAGCGGGAAAGCCCGCAGGCCTTCAACGTCTCCACCCTCCGCATCCAGCAGGCCCGCAGCAGCAACGTGACCTCCCACTCCGTCCTGCTGGGCGGCGCCCTGGTGCGCAACAACGTGCACCCGGTCCTTGCCGGTGAGGGAGGGGAGTGCCTGATCAATGGCCTCTTCATGGCCACCGGCCGCCAGCACATGGACAACTACATGCGGGTGGAGCACGCCAGCCCGCACTGCGGCAGCCGGCAGTTCTACAATGGGATCCTCGACGGCTCGTCGCGGGGCGTGTTCCAGGGCCGGATCATCGTCCACAAGGACGCGCAGAAGACGGACGCCAAGCAGACCAACCGGAACCTGCTGCTGTCGGAGGATGCCCAGATCGACACCAAGCCGCAGCTCGAGATCTATGCGGATGACGTGAAATGCACCCACGGGGCGACCATCGGCCAGGTCAACGAGGAGGCGATCTTCTACCTGCGCTCCCGGGGCATTGCGAAGGAGGCGGCGCGCGCGCTCCTGCTCTTTGCCTTCGCCCAGGAGAGCCTGCAGCGCATGAAGGCCGAGCCGATCCGCAGGCACCTGGAGGGCCTGGTGTCGCGCTGGTTGCCCCAGGGGTCCCTGTTGGAGGCTGTCCGATGAGTGCCGCGCATCGCCGGGTCAGCGAGGAGCCCTGCCAGGACTGTCTGGTGGGTTTCGGCATCGAGAAGATTCGGCAGGACTTCCCCGTCCTGCAGCAGAAGGTCCACGGGAAACCGCTGGTCTATCTCGACAACGCCGCCACCACCCAGAAGCCGCAGGTGGTCGTCGACACGATCACCCGCTACTACCTGTCGGAGAACTCGAACGTCCACCGGGGCGTCCACTTCCTGAGCGATGTGGCCACCCAGGCCTACGAGACTGCGCGCACCCGGGTGCGGCAGTTCCTCAATGCGGCCCATGATCGGGAGATCATCTTCACCCGCGGCACCACCGAGAGCATCAACCTCGTGGCCTCGAGCTACGGGCGGAGCCGGATCAAGGCAGGGGACGAGATCATCATCTCCGCCATGGAGCATCACTCCAATATCGTCCCCTGGCAGATGGTGTGCGAGGAGAAGGGCGCTTCCCTGCGGGTCATCCCCATCAACGATGCCGGGGAACTGCTGCTGGAGGAGTACGAGCGGCTCTTAAGCGACCGGACCAAGTTGGTCTCGATCGTGTATGTCTCGAACGCGCTGGGCACTGTCAACCCGGTCAAGCAGATCATCGCCACGGCGCACCGGCGCGGCATCCCGGTGCTGGTGGACGGGGCCCAGGCGGCGCCGCACCTGGCCGTGGATGTGCAGGATCTCGGCTGCGATTTCTACGCCTTCTCCGGCCACAAGCTGTTCGGCCCCACCGGGATCGGCATCCTGTACGGCAGGGCCGAGCTGCTCGAGGCGATGCCCCCGTATCAGGGCGGCGGGGACATGATCAGCGCGGTTACCTTCGAGAAGACCATCTACAACACGCTGCCCCACAAGTTCGAGGCGGGGACGCCCCACATCGCCGGGGTCGTCGGCCTGGCGGCCGCCATCGAGTACGTGCAGCGGATCGGGCTCAACCAGATCGCGGCCTATGAGAGCGAACTGCTTGTCTATGGCACCGACCTCTTGTCGGCCATTCCCGGCCTGCGCATCATCGGCACGGCCAGAGAAAAGGCCGGCGTCCTGTCGTTCGTGCTCCAGGACATCCATGCGCACGACATCGGCACTATCCTGGATCACGAGGGCATCGCGATCCGGGCGGGCCATCACTGCGCGATGCCGGTGATGAAGCGCTTCGGGGTCCCGGCCACCGCCCGGGCCTCGCTGGCGTTCTACAACACGCGGGAAGAACTCGAGGCGCTCGCCAAGGGCATCCAGAAGGTCATCGAGGTGTTTGCCTGATGTCCGACCTGAACGAACTCTATCAGCAGGTCATTCTCGACCACTACAAGCGGCCGCGGAACTTTCAGAAGCTGCCCAACGCCAACTGCAAGGCGGAAGGACACAACCCGCTGTGCGGCGACGAGCTCACCGTGTACCTCCACCTGGACGGCGACTTGATCAAGGACATTAGCTTCGAGGGGGCGGGGTGCGCGATCTCCAAGGCCTCGGCCTCCATGATGACGGCCGCCCTGAAGGGAAAGACCAAGGCCGAGGCGAAACTGCTGTTCGACAAATTCCACAAGATGGTGACCGGGAACCGCGAGGGCACGTCCGACCCGATCGGGCTGGGCAAGCTGGAAGTCTTTTGCGGCGTGTCGGAGTTCCCCGTGCGGGTCAAGTGCGCCAGCCTGGCCTGGCACACGCTGAACGCGGCGCTGGACGGGAAGGGCGAGACCGTCCCAACGAAGTAGGCCGTCTCTTCGCGCAATGCAAAATTTCCAACCGACAATGAAAAACTGACAACGGAAGACAGAGAAGAAGGGTTGTCCGGTTGTTCCGCCAAAGGCGGATCGGTTGTCAGTTTTTCATTGAACGGAGTCAGGGATGGACGCTGTCATCCTCCAAGACAGAGTCAACGAGGTTCTGCGCACGTGCTTCGATCCGGAGATCCCGGTCAACATCTACGAGCTGGGGCTCGTTTACGACGTGACGGTTGAACCCTCCGGCCATGTCGGAATCCGGATGACCCTGACATCCCCCCTCTGTCCCGTCGCCGCCTCGCTGCCGATAGAGGTGGAAGACAAGGTGCGCGCCCTCCCCGGCGTGACGGCCGCCAAGGTCGAGATCACCTGGGATCCCCCCTGGGACCCGAGCCGGATGTCCGATGCGGCCAGGCTCCAGCTTGGCCTCCTGTGAGGCCACGGGTAGGAATCACGATCCCTGCCGTGACCTGTCCCTGGAACGGGGCCACCTTCAAGATCACCAGTGGGGAGGTCATGGGCCCTCCTGCGCGCCTCGGGGTGTCTAGGTATCCCATCTGGGTGAAGGGCTCGGACGTCGAGATCAAACTCTGAGAAGGCAATGAGCAACACAGGCGTTAAGGATATCCCGAAGAGCGCCGGGAAGAAGAACCGACCCAGGTTCATCGCCGTCGTCAGTGGGTCGTGTACCGGGTGTGAGGTCTGCGTGGACTTCTGCCCGGTGGATTGCATAGACGATGCGTCCCCCGCCGAACACGCTGGCGCTGGGATCCCGCCGATCAGGATCCGGGTGGAGGAGTGCATCGGATGCCGGATCTGCGCCAAGGTCTGTGAAGAGCTGGCCTGGAACGCCATCGAGATGGTGCCCGTTGACGAGTTTGAGCGCCGCTCCGGGCTCCGCTTCGACCAGCACGTCGTGGGCGGAGAGGCGTTGCTCCCCGCACCGGCGGCCTCGGCCTGATGGCGCCCAGACGGCTCCCTCTCGCGCACGCTCTTCCCTCGTGTCCCCTTTTCGATTGACCACCTCTCGCTCACCCCTTCCCCCGCGGGCCGAAGGTAGGGCGTCTCGTCCGCCAGCTTCAGCCCTCTTCCTCACGACGCTTGATCCCGCAGTCGCGCCGGGCGAACTTCCGTTAATCGGAGACCGTATCAGTTTGACCGGGCTGTCGGCGTCTGGGTCCCTCCGACAGCCGGGGCGCCTTCTCGTTCGGATCAAGAATCCCGTGCTGGATGGCCTGGTGGGACATCTCTTCGGCGTACGGCTCCACGTGGACGACCACATCGAGATTGGGCAGGGTCTTCCGGATTGCCTGCTCGATCTCTTCGCCGATGGCGTGGCCCTCGGAGAGGCGCAGGCTGTCCTCGAGCATCACGTGCACGTCCACGTGACGCTGGCTTCCCGCCTGACGCGTCCGCAGCTTGTGGTACCCCATGACCCGGTCGTCCGCGTCCAAGGCGCGCCGAATTTGGGCTTCCTCTTCGGCCGGCAAGGATTGATCCAGCAGAGGCCGGAGAGATACCCCCATCAGCCGGATTGCGGTGATGATGACCACGAGGGCCAGCAGGGCGGCGATGATGGGGTCGAGGGGGGCCCACCCGGTGAGGCGCACGGCGACCAGGCCCAAAAGGACCCCCGCGCATGCGTACATGTCGGAGCGCAGGTGCTGCGCTTCGGCCTCCAGGGCGAGGGAATCGGTCCGCCGTGCCACCCGCTGAAGGTAGGACGAGACGGCAAGATCTACCACGAGAGCCACGCCCATGGCGCCGATCCCCCAGTCTACGTCGGGCATGCGTGGGTGCAAGAGGCGCCGGTAGGCCTGGAACAGGATGAAGGCCGTGCTCCCGAGGATCAACAGCATCTGCACCGCCGAGGTGAGACTCTCGACTTTCCCGTGGCCGTAGGGATGCCGCCGATCTGGCGGCCGTCCGGCGACCCCGAGGCTGACGTAAATCATCAGCGAGGCGAAGATATCCACGGTGGATTGGATCCCCTCGGCCAGGACGCTTATGGAGCCGCTCATGAGGCCAGCGGCGATCTTTACGATCACCAGGCCGGTGTTCGAAAAGACCGAAAGGCTCGCTGCCCGTCGGCGGACCTTTGTCGAAGCGTCAGTCATGTGCCCATGCTCCAAAACCCTCGTTGTGATCTCCCGCCAGACAACATGGGATGCTGGCCCGAACCAGCTCAGGTTTCCTATCCAATGCCAGGAGGAATGTTAGGCCACCCACTCCCTCCCGGCTGCGACCCGCCAGCTTCGGGAAGCGACGCACGGAGTGTCGCGTGATGAACGGTGATCAGGTGGCGCCGACAGGACGCCACTCGATGACGCGCACGGCGTTCATTACGACGGCGCGGGCGGCCCCGACGTGCCCCCCGATTCGAGCCAAGCGGTTCGGGGTTTGTCGGGTCCTCGCAGGCGCGGACCACTTGACCGCCATAACCCGCTTGGGGAGGGGGATCATCGCCTGCCAGCCTTCTCCCGTCAAGCCCCGGATGACGCTGGCGAACTAGTCCGGGACATGGGACGAATGCGGAGGGGCGGACCACGGTTTAGCGTAAGAGGGCCAAGGAACCTGCGGTCCAGGGGGGTAAGCCCCCTGCGATCGACCACGGAGGCACCCAACAGTGAACGCGCCGATCACGGTCCGTCCACCGGTGTCACCGGCGTCCCCCGCAGCCGCTCCGCTGCAGCTCGCCGCCTCGGCAAGAGCAAGGACAGGAGGACCGACACGGCGAGCGCGGCGCCGATGACCCCGAGGGAGTAACTGATGGGGAACTTCCCCCCGTACCACTGGTTCAGCCACACCATCTTGAGCCCGACGAAGATCAGGACCACGGACAGGCCGTACTTCAGCATGTGGAACTTGTCCACCGCTCCGGCGAGCATGAAGTACATGGCGCGCAAGCCGAGGATCGCAAAGACATTGGACGTGAACACGATGAGCGGCTCATCGGTGAGGGCGTAGATGGCGGGGACCGAGTCCACGGCGAAGATGATATCGGTCACCTCCACGAACAGGAGGGCGATGAAAAGCGGTGTGGCGTGGAGCACGCCGTTCAGCCGGACGAAGAAGCGCTGGCCGTGGAACTCGGGGGCGACGGGGACGAACCTTCGGAACAGTCGAATCACCGGGTTCCTGTTCGGCTCGAGGCCCTTTTCCGGAGCGAACATCATCTTGATCCCTGTGAAGATCAAGAAGGCCCCGAACAGCAGAATGATCCAGTGGATCTGCATGAGCACCGACCCCAGGGCGATGAACACCGCCCGGAACACGAGCGCCCCAAGGATCCCGTAGAAGAGAACCCGGTGCTGGTACTGGGCGGGAATGGCGAAGTAGCTGAGGACCAGGACGAAGATGAAAATATTGTCCGCCGAGAGGGAGTACTCAACGATGTACCCGGTCAGGAACTCCAGGGCGGTGTCCCAGGCGGCAGCCGTCGGGTCAAAGCCGGGCAAGGCGCTCAGTCGGGGATCCTGAGGAAACCTCCACAAGGCGTATTGGTACAACCCGCACCCGAAAGCGAGCGCCAGGCTTATCCATACCGCGCTCCAGGTAGCCGCTTCACGAAAACGAACCTCATGGGCGTTCCGGTGGAAGACGCCCAGATCGAGGGCGAGGAGGAGCAAAACGAAAGAGGTGAAGCCCGCGTAAAACCACCAGTAGTGTTGGAAGGGGAGGAGGTCAATGGGCATCGTCTTGGCACTCCATTGCCAGTCGAGCATGTCGCCCGTCTCGCTCAGTCACTTCTCGCCATTGCTCGGGGTCCAGCCATGTCCTGAGGGGCTGGTCGCACCCATCCAGTCTCACCCTGCCTGATGAACTCGTTCCCTGGGGGTCTAGAGCAAGGGTCCTCATCCGGATCGCTTCCGCCTCCGGCGCCACAACCGAAGCCGTACCATGAATGGCCGCACCCAGGGGTGGTTGGTGCCCACCAGGGCCACCCCCGCGATGAACAATGGCACGCCAGGGATGATCGGCAAGAAGATGCCGATCGCTCCCAGTCCAATCAACGTCAGGCCCGTGACCACCCTCACCTTTCGCCACACGGCTTTCGCCTCGCGTTCTTTTCCTACCTGCTCCGCAAAGGGCGGTGCTCTTCTGCCTCGGCGCAGGGAACGCACAGGATCGCCTCCGGCAAGGCCCGGAGCCGGGCCGGCGGGATCGGCTCGCCGCATGTCTCGCACATCCCGTAGGTCCCCTCGCGGATCTTCTCCTCGGCTCTGACGAGCACCTTCGGACGCTCGATCATGGCCTCGCGCACCGCGAGGTCCTCCTCTCTGGCCATGGCCTCCTGCACGGTATCCAGGGTGTCGGAGGTCGGGGTGTTGTCGCCGGCGAGGGAGACCTGTTCCCGAAGCGCGTTCCCGCGATCGAGGGCGGCCAGGCGAGCCTGAAGGGACTCGCGTTCCGCCGAGATGAGCGCGGCCTGCTTCCTCTGCGCTCGTGCGTTCCTGAGTGCCCGACCCATGACAAACCTCCAATCCCGCTCTGGACGTGGTCCAGGGTGGGGCACAAAAGAAATGACCTCTTGCGTCTGCGCGGCACAAGAGGTCTCGATCCGCAGACCCTCGGGTCCCGCTGGTGGACCGGATCGCCCACTCCGGGCGATCGTCCTGACGGCCTCACCAGACCGTGGGGTGATCTACTCCCCTCTTCGAGGCAGAAGATACCCGGGGTAAGTGACCGCGTCAAGCATATCTGGATTCTGTCAAGGGCTCTTTGGAGGATTCCCAGTACCTAGGCGAGATCGGTGGAGTGATAAAGT
>CAZXXV010000104.1:0-10018 GCA_964644725.1 uncultured bacterium | reverse complement strand
CGGATCATGGCCGCGCCCTCGCCGATCCGCCGAAGCGCCTCGCCCAAGTCGCGGCAGCCACACACGAACGGGACTGTGAACGGATGCTTGTAGATGTGGTGCTCCTCGTCGGCCGGGGTGAGGACCTCGGACTCGTCAATGTAGTCCACACCCAAGGCCTCGAGGATCTGCGCCTCGACGAAGTGCCCGATCCGGCACTTCGCCATCACTGGGATGCTGACGGCCCGCTTGATAGCCTCGATGACCGTGGGATTGGCCATTCGGGCGACGCCCCCCGCGGCCCGGATGTCTGCCGGAACACGCTCCAGCGCCATGACGGCGCAGGCCCCGGCGTCCTCGGCGATCTTCGCCTGTTCCGGCGTGACCACATCCATGATGACCCCGCCCTTCAGCATCTGGGCGAGGCCGACCTTCACCGTCCAGGTTCCCTTTTCCATGGTTTTCCTCCCGGGGGCTCCCGCTCCCTCCACTTCCATATAAACCATATTCGTACATTCAGGGCCGGGTGTCAATGGAGAGCCCACAGGCTCCCGGAGCCACTCTCTCAGGTACTCCGGAGGTCCCTGTGGGGACGTTGCTCTGCGGCGCGTCCTGGGGCTTCACGTCCTGTCGGAGAGGCGGGAAGGCTGACTCGCTTCTTTGGGCGCGTGGCGGATGGTTTTCCCCTCGACGAGGAAGACCACCATCTCCGCAATGTTGGTGGCGTGGTCGGCGATCCGCTCCAGGTGGCGTGAGACCAGGATCAGACGAATGGCCCGGGGGATCGTCCGTGGGTCCTCCATCATGAAGGTCAGGAGTTCCCGGAAGATCTGGTCCCTCAGAGCATCCACCTTGTTGTCGGCCGGGATGACCTGGCGGGCCAGGTCGGCATCCCTGCACACGAAGGCGTCCAGGGCCTCCCTCATCATCTTCTGGGAGAGCTGGCTCATGATGGGGATATCGATGTACGGCTTGAGCTGGGGCTCCTCGTTCAGTTCGATGGCCCGCTGGCAGATGTTCACCGCCTGGTCCGCCATGCGCTCCAGGTCCGTGGTGATCTTCATGGCGGTGGTGATGAAGCGAAGGTCCTTGGCCGCCGGTTGGTGCAGGGCCAACAGGCGAAGACAGTCCTCCTCGATTTCGAGGTCCAGGACGTCCACCTTCTCGTCGGAGGCGATGACCTGCTCTGCCAGGTGGGAATCGCGGTCCACCAGGGAGGACACGGCCTGCTCCACCATGGTCTCCACCAGGCTACCCAGCTTCAGGGTCTTTTCCTTGACCAGCTCCAGTTCTTCGTGAAAGTGCCGCTGCATCGGGACCTCACTGGTGCATTCCGCCAAACGTGAAGCGTGAGGCGTGAAACGTGAGGTGAAAGATTTTGGATCAGCCAAATCGCCCGGTGATGTAATCCTCTGTGCGCCGGTCGCTGGGGTTAGTGAAGATCCGGGTGGTCTTGTCGAACTCCACCAGCTCGCCCAACAGGAAAAAGGCCGTCGTCTCGGACACCCGCGCCGCCTGCTGCATATTATGGGTAACGATGACAATCGTCAATTCCTTCTTCAGTTCGACGATGAGCTCCTCGATCTTGGCTGTGGCGATCGGGTCGAGTGCTGAGCAGGGCTCGTCCATGAGCAACACTTCGGGCCTGACGGCCAGCGCCCGGGCGATGCAGAGCCGCTGCTGCTGCCCTCCGGAGAGACTCGCGCCCGACTTTCCAAGCTGGTCCTTCACCTCGTCCCACAGCGCCGCATGGTGAAGCGCCTGCTCCACCGCTTCATCGAGGAGGGCGTGATTCCTAACGCCATCCAGCCTCAGGCCTGCCGCCACGTTGTCGAACACAGACATCGTCGGAAACGGATTGGGTTTCTGGAAAACCATGCCGATGCGTCGCCGGATCTGCACCGGATCGACCCCCGGGCCGTACAGATCTTCTCCGTTCAGGAGGACCTGTCCTCGGGCGCGGGCCCCGGGGACAACCTCGTGCATCCGGTTCAGGCACCGGATGAAGGTGGACTTGCCGCAGCCCGAGGGGCCGATGATGGCCGTGACGGCCCCGGGAGCAATGTTCAGGTCAATGCCCCGCAGCACGTGGAGGGCGCCGAACCAGGCGTGGAGGTCCTTGACGAGGATGCCGTCTGCCATGCTCACCTCACCCCTTGGTAGCGGCCCCTGGTCGCGAGGCGGATGACCAGGGTCGCCAGGAAGATCAGGACGATGAGCACCAGGGCGCCGGCCCAGGCCTGCCGGTGCCAGTCGTCGTACGGCGAGATGGCGTAGGCGAAGATCTGAAGCGGCAGGGCGGCGATGGGCTGATCCAGGCCGTGATGCCAGAAGCGATTGCCGAAGGCGGTGAAGACCAGCGGGGCCGTCTCCCCCGCGATCCGGGCCACGGCCACCATGGTTCCGGTGATGATCCCGGCGCGGGCCGTCGGCAGCACGATCCGCAGCAGCACCTTCCATTCCGGGATGCCGAGGGCCAGGGCCGCCTCGCGGAGTGAGGCGGGGACGAGGCGCACCATCTCTTCCGTGGTCCGGAGGACGATGGGAAGCATGATGACCGCCAGCGCGAAGCCCCCGGCCAGCGCGGAGAAGCGCCGCATGGGGAGGACGATCACCGTATACGCGAAGATCCCGATCACGATGGACGGCACCCCGTTCAGGACGTCCGCCAGGAACCGGATCGACGTCGGGAGGCGCGGATCCCGGGACTCGGCCAGGTAGATGCCCCCCAGGATCCCCAGGGGAAGTCCCAGGCAGGCGGCGAGCCCGACGAGGATCAGGCTGCCGACGATGGCATTGGCCATCCCGCCGCCCGGCTCCCCCACCGGCTTCGGAAGGTGGGTGAAGAAATCGAGATTCGCCGCCGAGGCGCCCTGGATCACGAGGAAGGCGAGGATCAGCACCAGGGGGGCCACCGTGAGCATGGCGGCGGCGGCGGCCAGGCACTCCATGACCGCGCTCTTGGCGCGGCGCCTGAGGCGGGTCACTCTCGCACCTCCCACACCGGTCCCCCCACTCTCCACACCAGGAGGCGCGCGACGGCGTTGACGATCACGGTGACGACGAAGAGGAGCAGGCCCACCTCGACGAGGGCGGAGAGGTAGAGGTCGGACGTGGCCTCGGCAAACTCGTTGGCGATCATGCTGGCCATGGTGTAGCCGGGCGCGAAGAGGGACACGGCGATCTCCGGGCGGTTCCCGATGACCATGGTGACGGCCATGGTCTCACCGAGGGCGCGGCCGAGACCGAGGAGCACCGCGCCGATGAGCCCCGACTTCCCATAGCGGAGGACGGCGAGCCGCGTGGCTTCCCAGCGGGTGGCGCCCAGGGCCAGGGCGGCTTCTCGCTGCGTGTCGGGAACGGCCAGGAGGACCTCGCGACTGACAGCGATGATGAACGGCAGGATCATGATCGCCAGGATGATGCCGGCGGCGAGCATCCCGACGCCGTACGGGGGACCCTGGAACAGGGGCAGGAAGCCCAGGGTGGTCCCCAGGGCCGGCTCGACCCAATTGCGGAGGAAGGGGGCGAGAACAAAGATGCCCCACAGGCCGTAGACCACGCTGGGCACGGCCGCCAGGAGCTCGATCAGGAACGCGACCGGCGGCCGGATCCGGACGGGGGCCAGCTCCGCCAGGAACACGGCGGCGCCCAGGCCCAAGGGCACGGCGATCAGCAGGGCCAGGAGCGACGAGACGAGGGTCCCGTAAATGAGGGGGAGCGCCCCGAAGACCTCCGTGACCGGATTCCACTTCGAGGTCACCAGGAACCGCCATCCAAAGGCCCGGATGGACGGGAGGGCCGCCTGCGCCATGACCATGGCCAGGGCGACGACGATCGCGACCAGGCTGAGCGCGGCGCACCGGGTGAGGAGACGGAATGCCTGATCGCCCCAACCACGCCTCAGGCTCGAGGACGGAATGAGACGGGAGAGGGGTAGCCCGGGAGCTACCCCTCTCTCCTGCACGGCCGCTCGGGACATGGATCAGCGAGCCGCCAGCAGCGGCTTCCCCTGGAACACGATGCGTTGCAGCGTCGTTTCGATCTGCTTTACTACCGGCGAGGGAAGAGGCGCATACAGGAGATCCGGGGCATATTTCTGCCCTTCGTGGATCGCCCACCAGAGGAACTTCACCAGAGCCCGCCCCTTCTCCTGGTTGGCCTGTTCCTTGTAGACCAGGAGCCACGTGAAGCTGGCGATCGGGTAGGCGTCCTCACCCGGCGGATTGGTCAGGGACACGCGGAAGTCGGCGGGCATGTTCTTGGCCGCGCCGGCGGCCGCGGCCGTCGTGCTCTGGATGCTCGGCTGGATGAACTTCCCGGCCTGATTCCGGACCATCGGCGCCGGAAGGTTGTTCTTGATCGCGTAGACCAGCTCGACGTAGCCGATGGCGCCCGGCGTGTTCTTGACCTGGCCCGACACGCCCTCGTTGCCCTTGCCGCCCAGGCCGACCGGCCAATCAACCGAGGTGCCGCGACCCACCTTCTGTTCCCACTCCTTGCTCACCTTCGACAGGTAGTCCACCCAGATGTAGGTGGTGCCGCTCCCGTCGGAGCGATGAACCACGATGATCGGCAGATTCGGCAATGCGACTCCTAGATTCACTTGCGTGATCCGCGGATCGTTCCACTTCGTGATCTTCCCGAGGAAGATGTCGGCCAGGACGTCAGGAGTGAAGCGGAGCTTCGGATCCCCGGGGAGGTTGTACGTGGCGACGTCGGCCCCCAGGACCATCGGGATGTGGAGGAGCTCGCCGGGCGCCTTCTTGAGCTGATCGTCGGTCATGGGACCGTCGGAGGCCCCGAAGTCCACGGTCCGCTCCGTGATCTGCCGGATGCCGCCGCCGCTCCCGATCGACTGGTAGTTGAACCGAACGCTCGGGTCCACCTTGGTGTACTCGTCGAACCACTTTGAGTAAATTGGATAGGGAAAGGTCGCCCCGGCCCCATTCATCAGCATCTGAGCCGAGACGGCCCCCGGAGCGAACCCCACGGCCAAGAGCAAGCTGGCCAAGCCAAGCAGGGCAAGGCGGAGCATCCGCCTCACAGGGACGTTCGTCCACATCGCTTGATTCCTCCTGTGACCACTGTTTCCGTTGGGAAGGGTGAGCGACCAGTCACGGCGCTGCCATGGCGGGTCATGTTCAGAAGTACTGGCCGACCATGCGCGTTGCGAAATAGCCCACGAGAAGCATCACGGCACCAAGGATGAGGATCGCCAGCCGCAGGGCCATGTCCTTGTCGGTTCGGTAATCCGTATGCCGGGAGGGGCCCAACGCGTGGACTTTCGCCTTGCGGTAGCGGGCGACCCACGACACGGCGATCAGATACGCGGCGACCCAGGCGAGGAACAGGACGGTATCCAGCAGCGGTTTCATGTGTGGCAACCCCATGCTTCCCCCGTCTTCACGCCCTGCAGTATCGGCCGTGATTGTTACAGGTTCGTGACGGAGGGGTGAATTCTCCAAGACGTGCGGGAGGGGGAACTCATGCCGCCACGGCCCGGCGATGGAGAAAATCCCCCAGGATCCCCTGGGGTGGGTGCCGGAACACCCGGATCGGCGGCAGCGTCGGCTCGACCTGGCCGCCCTTGATCAGATAGCCGTCGGCCCCGGCGCGATATGCGGCCTCACCCTTCATGGTCAGAAGGACGACCCTGACACTCTCCATACCGGGGGAATCCTTCACCCGCCTACAAACTTCCCAGCCGTTCAACTGGACAAGATCGGGGTGCAGGAGGATCAGGCCCGGCCGCCGCATCCGAGCCTGATACAGGGCGTCCACACCCGTGCGCGCCCGGAGCACTCGGTATCCTTCCGCTTCCAGGAGCCGAGCCATGGAACTGACCCAGGTCGCATCGCCATCTGCTATCAGAATGGTTGGGCTAACCCGCCGCATCTTCCATCCCCCCCATGACACTCGTTCGTCCGGTCCGACGCAATACGGCACGGGCCCGAGCCACGACCTCTTTCACCCTGCACGGCTTTACGATGAAGTCGTCCACTCCCATCTCCAAGAGCGCGATCCGGTCCTCCGGACTTCCAATGGCGGATACGATGATGACGGGGATGTCCCGGGTGGCCAAGTTGGCCTTGAGCGAACGACCGACCTCCCACCCATTCATTCTTGGCAAGAGCAAGTCGAGAATGATGAGGTCGGGATGATACAGATGAACGGCGTGCAGGCCGGCCAGACCGTCGCTGGCCGTGGCCATGCAGAAGCCCTCTGATCCAAAGCGGCGGGCCAGCAGTTCGGCGATATCTGGTTCGTCCTCGATGATGACGATGTGGCGCATGGATCCTCGTGATTGGTGTAAAGGCTGAGGGGAGGATAGGGCTCTCGGATGACGAGCGGATGACAGGCAGATGAAATCTAGGTGAACTCCGGGGAGCGCCCAACTCTACGGACGGGGTTCGCCCAGTGCCCCGAGGAGACTGAGGACCCGGGCCTCGATCTCGTCGCGAGTACGCCGGAATACTTCCAGAATGTATTCGGGGGAGCCGGTCGCGGCGGCAGGATCCTCGAGCGGCCAGTGGATCCGCACGACGCCTGCCGGCAGAACCGGGCACCGCTCCTCGGCGTTCCCACACACGGTGATGAGATAGTCCATCCGCGACGCCTCGTCGTAATCCAAAGCTTTGGAGCGCTGGCCCGAGATGTCGATCCCCCGCTCCTGCATAACCCGGACGGCGTTCGGGTTCAGCCCCTTCGGCTCGAGGCCCGCACTCCTCGCTGCGATTCGCCCTTGGCCTAGCACGCGGGCGAAGGCCTCGGCCATCTGGCTGCGGGCAGAATTGCCGGTGCACACGAACATGATGCGGATCGGGCGGTCCATTGTTGAGATCCTCCTTGCTGGGCGCACCTGAAGTATAGTGAGCCCCTGGACCGATCAACGCTCAGGGGCGGACCCCCCCCGAGGGAAGGTCTTGTGCCGCAGCGGCGGGGAGGCCAATCCGAACCCGCGTCCCTCGTCCGAGCTCGCTCTCAATGGCGAGGGTGCCGTGGTGGGCCTGGACCAGGTGCTTCACGATGGCCAGCCCCAGCCCGGTCCCTCCAAGCTCGCGGGAGCGGGCCTTGTCCACGCGGTAGAAACGCTCGGTGATCCGGGGGAGGTCCTTCTCGGGGATTCCGATGCCGGTATCTTCCACGACGATCTCAACGAGATCGCCGTGGTCAACTGGTCGAGCAGTCAATTCGTCAATTGGTTTGGGCGAATCAACAAGTTGACTATTCGACCAATTGACACGGTGGGCGGTCACGCGCACCGAGCCGCCCTCGGGGGTGTACTTGACGCCGTTGTCAATGAGATTCACCAGGATCTGAACCAGACGGTCGCGATCCGCCATGACCGCCGGCAATTCGGTAGGCACGGTGGTGACAAGATGGATGGACTTCTGCTCGGCCTGGGGCAAGAGCATCGCCGCAGCGTGGCGGATGACCTCAGCCACGGGTACCGACCGGATGGATAGCGGGGTTCGCTCCAGTTCGATGTTGGAGAGATCCAGGAGGTCGTTCAGCAGGCGCCCCAGCCGTTCGGCGTGCCGGTGAATGATTTCCAGAAACTTCCGGGCCTCCTCCCGCTCCTCCAGACCGTGGTCGAGGAGGGTCTCGGTATACCCTCGGATGGCAGTCAGGGGGGTACGCAGTTCGTGGGACACGTTGACCACGAACTCCATTCGCGCTTCCTCCAGGCGCTTGAGCTGCGTGACGTCACGGAGGGCTAGGACCGTCCCCTGCATCGCGCCATCGGTGTCCCGGATAACCACCGCCGTTCCTGCCAGGATGCGCCGGTGCGGATAGACCAGGGTGATCTCGGCGCTGATCGCGCCTTCGCGCTGAACTGCCGTCTTGAGCAGATCGTCCAGCTCGTGACTTCGCACCGCCTCTAGCGGTGTCTGCCCAAGCACGTTTTCCCGCTTGATGCCCAGGAGGGCCTCAGACGCCGGGTTAACGAGGGAGATGTGGCCGCGCGCGTCAATGACCAGCAGGCCCTCGGCCATGCTCTCCATGATCGCGCGGATGCGCTGGCCCTCGGCTTCCAGGCGGTGCAGCGTCCCGTGGAGGTCGGCCGCCATGGCGTTCAGGGCGCCGGCCAGCTCCCCTAGCTCGTCGCGCGAACGGACGGGAAGCCGGCGAGTCAACTCCCCCTGCGCCACGGTCTTGGCGAATCCGACCATCTGACGCAAGGGCAGCGTGATTCTCCGGGCCCAGAGGTAGGCGATGCCGACCGTCAACGCGAGGGAGATCGCCGCACCCAGCAGGAAATCGCGCCGGAACCGGCTGAACCCCTGGATGACCTCCTGCATGGGAACGGCGAGGCGAAGGACCAGGAAGCCTGCATCGTGCTGGGGAATGACCCGGGCAAAGTACAAGAGGTCCCGCTGCACAGTGTGGCTGAACCGTAGTGAATAACCGCTTCCCTTGGCCAGCGCGTCCGCGACCTCGGGGCGTGTGGCGTGATTCTCCATCTGACGCGACGGCTCCTCGGAGTCGGCCAGCACCCGTCCATCGGAAGCAATCACCGTGACCCGGGCCTTTGCTCGTTCCCCGGCCTCACGCGCCCAAGAGTCACCCTGCAGGACCGCGGCCGCAACCTCGCGAGACAAGAGCGAGGCCTCAGCCTCGAGTCGGGCAACCACCTGCGCCACGACAACAGCCCGCTGCTGCCGCTCCAGGTACAGACCCACCAGCGTCAGGCTGAAGCCGATCAGCGTGGCGATGGGAAGAATAGCCTTCGTCGAGATACCGAACCTCATGGCTCATTTACCAACAAATGACCAATTCCCCAATGACCAATGCGATCCGAGAACGCAGAGCAGTTGCCGCTCGCTTATTGGTCATTTGCTCCTTGGTCATTCGTCTTCGCGGCATTTGTATCCGAGGCCTCGGATGGTCACGATCAGCGCGGGGTTTCGCGGATCATCCTCGATCTTCTCGCGCAATCGCCGGATGTGGACGTCTACGGTGCGGGGTTCCACGAAGCGGTCTTGCCCCCAGACCTGATCCAGCAGTTGCGTCCGGCTGTACACACGGCCGCGATGGCGCAGGAAGAACTCCAGGAGACGGAACTCCATGGCGGACAGGGGGACAGCCTGGCTGCTCTTCGTGACCTCGTGGCGGGCGGGGTCGAGACGCAGATCGCCCACGGTCACCGGGGCCTCGCTGGGCTCGAGCGGAGCGGCCGCCCGGCGGAGGACCGCCTTGACCCGGGCGACCAGTTCGCGGGGACTGAAGGGCTTGGGGACGTAATCGTCCGCGCCCATCTCCAGCCCCACGATGCGATCCACCTCCTCGGCCTTGGCAGTCAGCATGATCACGGGGATCCCCCGAGTGGCGGGGCTCCCACGGAGGCGCCGGCAGACCTCCAGGCCGTCCAGGCCGGGAAGCATGAGATCCAACACGACGAGGTCGGGTTGTTCGCGGACGATGAGGTCCAAGGCCTGCTTGCCGTCGCCGACCACCCGGGCCCGCAAACCCGCCTTTTCCAGATGATACTTTACCAGATCCGCGATATCCGGCTCGTCCTCGACAACCAGGATCGTTCCCATGAGGGTCCTCGCTGGCTGCTCCCGCCGATCATGCTCCGTCGGTGTCCTGTTCGTGAACGATTGACCCAGATAATAGGAACCGTGGGCCTCTCTCGGCAAGCGAATTCCCCAGGGTGGGGCGAGAAGCGCAATCGAGACATATTCCAGAATGAGGACAGCCCCGCGAGTCTGACCTGATCCCATCCGAGTCGCGTGATTTACGTTCTCCGGGTGACGGATCTACATCATAGTGAAAACAGCAGCCGGGGCGCCCCGGAGAAGGAGACGAAAGCCGTGAAGGCCAAGCTCATGGTGTGGGTCGTGTTCAACAACGAGGTCAAGTTCGGCGATGGCCGAGCGGAACTCCTCAAGCTCATCGACGAAATGGGATCCATCAAGCAGGCGGTCGCGCGGTTCGCGATGTCCCACCGGAACGCCTGGGGCTACCTCCGAGACCTGGAGAGGGCCGCCGGGTTCAAGTTCCTGGAGCGGCGCCCCGGCGGCGGGCCGGC
>CAZXXV010000103.1:0-10160 GCA_964644725.1 uncultured bacterium | reverse complement strand
GGGGTGAACCCAGGGGACACCCAGCGCACATCGCCGGAGACCCAGCCGACCATGGACCATCAGCTTGTCGGCTGGGTGTTCCCTGCGGTGCGCTGGGTCCCGGCCTCGCGGGTGATGAGCCGGCGGAGTAAATCCGCCGGTTTCTGAAGAAGGTAAGGTTATGAGTGTGCGGTACCTCCCGGCGGGGGAGCGGGGGCTGGTGGTTGAGTTCGAGAACGCGGTGAGCATCGAGATCAACAACCAGGTGCGCGCACTGGCCCTCGGATTAGAGGCCGCCCGGATTCCGGGACTGATCGAGGTTGTTCCCACCTATCGATCATTAGCGATCGAGTATGACCCGATGGTGATGTATTTCGAGGAGGCGGAGCGGAGGGTTCGTGAGGTTGCGTCGAACCTTGACCCCGGGAGCTTGCCGGCGCCCAAGCGCGTGGAGATCCCGACGGTCTATGGTGGAATCTATGGTCCCGATCTGCCATTCGTCGCCCAGCACGCCCGCCTCAGCGAGGCCGAGGTGATCCGCTTGCATAGCGAGACGGTGTATCACGTGTACATGATCGGGTTCAGTGCCGGCTTCGCGTATCTCGGCGGTCTGCCCGAGCGACTGCACACGCCGCGGCTGCCATCGCCGCGGATCAAGGTACCCAAGGGATCCGTGGCGATCGGTGGCAGCCAGACAGGCGCCTACCCGGCCGAAACGCCCGGGGGCTGGCGGATCATCGGGCGCACGTATTTGAATCTCTTCGATCCCCTGAAGGAGATCCCTACGCCGATGCAGCCCGGAGACACGGTGCAGTTCGTGCCGATCACGGAAGACGAATAGCTGAGAGCCTTGAGTCGCGCCATAGGCGGACCCGCCCAGGCCGCAAATGATACGACCTGTCCGTCTGGGGCGGACTCGGGCGGCCCGAGAGCCGGGAGCCGAGAGGGGCGACCGGCAGACAGCGAACTGACTGTCCTGATTCTCGCGGCTCTCGGCTCTCGATTACCGAGGGGGTGCCCGGCTCTATGAATACGATCCAGGTGCTGCGTCCGGGGCTCCTGACCACGGTGCAGGACCGGGGGCGGTTCGGATACCAAAAATTCGGTGTCCCCGTGAGCGGTGCCGTGGACGAGATCGCTCTGCGGGTGGCGAACATCCTGGTCGGAAATCCCCAGGGCGCCGCGGCGCTGGAGGTGACGGCGCTCGGCCCGCAACTGCGATTCCTGGTCGACGCGGTCGTGGCCCTCACGGGGGCCGAGGTCGAGGTGGACCTCGACGGGAGACCCGTTTCCTGGTACAAATCCTTTCGGATCCGGGCCCGACAGGTCCTGGATATCCGGTCCTGCACCCACGGCCTTCGGGCTTACCTGGCCGTGGCTGGTGGTATTGATGTCCCGGTCCTCCTCGGCAGCCGGTCCACCTGCCTGGTTGCCAACTTCGGCGGTTTTCGCGGCCGGGCGCTCGCGACCGGAGATGTGCTGGCGGTGGGTCCGCCGTCGGCGCCGCTCCTGGACCTCGTGGAGCGGGAAGTTCCGGACGGGTGGCGACCACGGCATGCAGCGCCGGTGACGCTGCTGGTGGTGATGGGGCCGCAGGACGATGCCTTCACCGAGGAAGGGCGTCGCACCTTTCTTGTGTCCACCTACCGGGTCAGCCCGCACGCGGATCGGATGGGTTATCGGCTGGACGGACCGGTGATCGCGCACAAGGGCTCGGCCGACATCCTCTCGGACTGGGTGCCGCTGGGTGGAGTCCAGGTTCCGGGCGACGGCAAGCCGATCATCCTGCTGGCGGATCGGCAGACGACCGGCGGCTATCCGAAGATCGCCACGGTCATCAAACCCGACATCAGCCTGGTAGCCCAGCGGCGGCCGGGGGACACGCTCGCTTTTCAAGCCGTGTCCGTCGTGGAGGCTCAGGCAATTGCGTGCAAGATCGAAGCGGACCTCCTGGCGCTTCCCGACCATCTCGTCACTGCCGAGAGCTGGACCTATGCTGCCGAGCTGGGCGAAGTTCCCGGGGGGATCTCGCTCGCTCTGCAGGGCGATCTGCCCCAGGCGACCCCGACCGTCATGGAGCCGCCGGGCCGCGCCACGGTTCGTTGCCCGATGCCCGCGGTTGTGGTAAGAGTCCTGATTGACGCTGGCGACATGGTGGCCGTGGGGCAGCCTCTCTTCCTCCTGCAGGCGATGAAAATGGAGTTCGAGGTGGCAGCGCCGCGGGCCGGGTGTCTCGTCGAGGTAAACGTCCGCGAGGGGGATGCGGTGGGGGCGGACGACGTAATGGCGAGCCTGGATACCACCGCATGACCCGACGGCTTGGGTCGTAGGAGCACGTGATGAGCATGCTGACGACGGCGCTCACGCAATTGGACGAGGTCGCGGGACGGCTCGGCCTGGAGCCACAGATCTACCAGCACCTGCGCCATCCGAAACGATCTCTCATCGTCTCGGTCCCGATCTGGACCGACGCGGGTGACCTGGAGGTCTTCACGGGATACCGGGTGCAGCACAGCATGATCCTGGGACCCAGCAAGGGCGGGATCCGGTACCACCCGGACGTGGACCTGGAAGAGGTCACGGCCCTGGCCATGCTCATGACGTGGAAGTGCGCCCTCATGGGCCTCCCGTACGGCGGCGCCAAGGGGGGCGTCCGCTGCGATCCGCTGAAGCTTTCGCCCCGAGAGCTGGAGCGTTTGACGCGCCGCTTCGCCTCGGAGATCCACCTGTGCATCGGCCCCGACCGCGACATCCCGGCGCCGGACATGGGGACCAACGAGCAGGTCATGGCCTGGATCATGGATACCTACAGCATGCAGCGGGGGGTGACGGTCCCGGGCGTGGTCACGGGGAAGCCGCTGCTCCTCGGCGGCTCCCTGGGGCGAGGCGAGGCGACCGGACGCGGCGTGGCCTACGTCACCGCCGAGGCGATGGCGCACCTTAACCTGCCGCTGTCCGGGGCGCGAGTGGTGGTACAGGGCTTCGGAAACGTGGGGTCGGTGGCGGCCCGGCTGCTCAGCGAGATGGGCTGCCGCGTGGTGGCGGCGAGCGATGTCCAGGGCGGGATCTACAATCCCGAGGGGCTGAACATCCCGGCGCTCCAGGCGGTCGTGCGGGCGGGGCAGTGGGTCCGGCAGTATCCGGAAGGGGATCCGATCACCAACGAGGAGTTGCTCCTGCTCCCCTGCGAGCTCCTGATCCCGGCGGCCCTGGGGGGAGTCCTGACGGCCAGGAACGCCGGCGCCGTCCAGACCCGCCTGATCGTGGAAGGCGCCAATGGTCCCACGACGGCGGAGGCGGATCACCTCCTGCGAGATCGGGGCATCTTCATCATCCCCGATATCCTGGCCAATGCTGGGGGAGTCATCGTCTCCTACTTCGAGTGGGTGCAGGACCTCCAGTTCTTTTTCTGGAAAGAGGACGAGGTAAATTTGCGGTTGCGTGATATACTGACAGGTGCGTTCCAGCGGACGCTCCGCCTGGCGCAGCAGGAAAGCGTGGATTTCCGAACGGCGGCCCTGATGGAGGCAGTGACCCGCGTGGCCCGCGCGACCAAACTGCGAGGGATCTATCCCTAGCCCGACCCCCAACCGCGGTTGTGGCGTGGGCGTATGCCGCGGTGGCCGGCTCCGGCGTCCCCAGGAGAGGATCACCATGAGAATCACTGGCGTTCGCAACGCATGTGCCCTCGTCCTCATCCCGGTCCTGGGGCTGCTGACCGCCTGTACATTCTTCGGGGTGCAGCCCGAGACGCCACCCGGTCCGGGGGTGCCCCGGATCGCCAACCTGCGGTTCGATCGGGACGTCATCAAGGTCGGGGAGACTACCCAGATGAGCTTTTACTTCGAGGTGGGCTCGGCCGACCTCCAGGAAGGTCATCTCATCGAGCGGGGGATCAGCCAGTTCCAGTTCTACCAGGCCCTCCAGACCATCCCCGTGGACCTGCGGGAATACGACGGGCAGGTGGCCGGGACGGTGGAGGTGCCATTGCGCTGGTCAGTCGAGGGGATCCGCCTGCTCGAATTGTACGTCGTCACGAAGCGGGGCAATACCAGCAACCGCCTCACGGGCACCCTCACGGTCCGCTGAGCCGGCCGTAGCGGATCACGTAGGGGCGTGATTAATCACGCCCCTACATCGTTTCGATGGAAGGCAAAATGGGCGGATGGTACCCGTCCCGCGGCCTTGACTTTCGCGAGGTGCTACTCTAAGGTTCGGCCCGTTGCGGGCGATGAGAGATATGGGAGGATCGGCGTATGCCTGAACTACGGAAAGATCCGGTGACCTCGCGCTGGGTGATCATCTCCACCGAGCGTGGCAAACGGCCCTCGGACTTCGGCGCCGAACCGGAGCGGAAACGCACCGGCTTCTGTCCCTTCTGTGGGGGGAACGAGGACAAGACGCCGCCCGAGGTCCTGGCCTACCGGGGGAACGGTGGCGCGCCCAACGGTCCGGGCTGGCACGTCCGCGTGGTGCCGAACAAGTTCCCTGCGCTCCAGATCGAGGGCGACCTGAACCGGCAGGGTGACGGGATGTACGACAAGATGAACGGGATCGGCGCTCACGAGGTCATCATCGAGACGCCGGAGCACGGCGAGACGCTGGCCAGCATGTCGGACCGGGGGGTGGAGGATATACTGTGGGCCTTCCGCGACCGGATCCTGGACCTGAAGAAGGACCAGCGCTTCCGCTACATCCTGATCTTCAAGAATCAGGGCGAGGCGGCCGGCGCGTCGCTGGAGCATCCCCACTCCCAGCTCATCGCCACGCCCATCATCCCCAAGCGCGTGCAGGAGGAGCTGCTGGGGGCCAAGGAGTATTACAGCTACAAAGAGCGCTGCGTCTTCTGCGACATCGTCCGGCAAGAGGTGACCCAGGCCGTCCGGCTCATCAGCGAGAACGAGGACTTCGTGGCCATTGCGCCCTTCGCCGCCCACTTCCCGTTCGAGACCTGGGTGCTGCCCAAGAACCACGATCCCTTCTTCGAGGATGCGCAGAAGAACGAGTACGTGAACCTTGCCAAAATCATGCGGGAGTTGCTGTTGCGGAACGAGAAGGTCCTGACGAATCCCCCGTACAACCTCATGATCCACAACTCCCCCCTGCGCGAGACGGACGGACGCCATTACCACTGGCACATCGAGGTGCTGCCAAAGCTCACCCGTGTGGCCGGCTTCGAGTGGGGGAGCGGGTTTTATATCAATCCCACCCCTCCGGAAGAGGCAGCGAAATACCTCCGGGAGGTCAAGGTGTAATGTTCTCTTCCGTCGGGTGGCCCACCCCTCCGGAAGAGGCAGCGACGTTTCTCCGGGAGGCCAAGGTCTGATCTCGGCTCCCGGGCCTTGACGTGCCCCGGCGCTGGGTTTCTCTTTCTGGGTGCGGCCATCTCCGTGACCTCGGGTCCGAAGCGGTCTCCCGATGGTGCCGGGTGAGCCTCCATGAACCCCTGACCGGTCCCAGACCGACTCATGACTTGCCGCGAGCAGGTAGACCGAATCCTGGAGGAATGCGGGAGGTGTCCGGATCCCGCAATGCCCTTCTGGGTCTGGTTGCAGCATCTGGCCACGAGGCTGCGAGACCTCTTCCGGGCGACGGAGTGCGCGGTCTATCTGCGGCACAAGGACGAGCCGACGCTCACGTTGTGGGCCTACCAGGGTGAGGAGGTCCCCGAGGCCGGAAAAGCTTCGCGCCGACTCGACGAGGGAGCCGGCACGTCTGGCCCCGTCGGAGGGTCCGGATTTCTCGCTGCTCCTATCCGCGTCGGGGAGGTCTGCTTGGGCACCGTGGAGGTGCGTCGGGACCCCGAGTTGAGCTTCAATCAGGAAGAGGCCGACGTGCTGGGGACAGTCGCCTCCAGCCTGGCGCAACCCGTCCTGGCCGCCTTGCTCTCGGGATGCCCCCTGCTGCACGGGTGTGAGGTCTACGACCAGGCGCGCCAGCGCCTGGTTGAGGTGTCGTCCCTGTACGAGGTGGGGCGCGCCCTCAGTTCCACTCTGGACCTCCACCAGGTGTTGCAGTCGGTCACCCGTCTGGCCGTCAAAGCCCTCAGGGCTTGGACCGCCATCTTGCGCCTGGTGGATCGTGAGACCGGGGAACTTCGACTGGCGTCCCGTTTCGATCTGAAAGGGGGGGCGGCCTGCGCAGGCGCCGATGGGCCGCTGGCGGAGGTGGTCCGCCAGGGGAAAGCGCCGGCCCTGATTCCGGACCTCCGGCAGAGCCCGCCGTTTGCCGAGCACGCGGGCAGCGAACCGGCGTCGGCCGTCTGCGCGCCGCTGTTTCGCCAGGAGGTCGTGATCGGAACCCTGGGGCTGTACGGCAGGGTGGGCGGGGGCGCTGCGGAGTCGGCGACGTTTCTGGAGACCGATCTCCAGCTCCTGGTGACGCTCTGCACGCAGGTGGCCGTCGCCATCGAAAATGCCCAGCTCTTCAGCGCGGCCGAACGTCGGGCCTCGGAGCTAGCTACCCTCCGCGAGATCGGGCAGGCCATCACGACCCGGCTGGAACTCTCGGCGGTCCTAGAGGCCGTGGTGGCAGGCGCGATGCGCCTCCTGGGCAGCCAGTTTGCCCAGATCATTCTGTGGGACGAGGCGAGCCAGCGGCTCCGCTACGGCGCCGCCGTGGGTCCCGAAGCGGAGCGGGTGCGAACGCAGATCTTCGAGCTGGGCCGGGGCATCAACGGGACCGTGGCCCTCACGCGGAAGCCCATGATCCTCGATGACTACCAGGCGTCCCCTTACGCCCTGCCGGAGTTCCCCGACATTCTGGCGACCATCACGGCGCCCGTCCTCTTCGGGGAGCGGTTGCTGGGGGTCCTGCACTCCCACACCACAGAGGTCGGCAAGCGCTTCACGCCGGAAGACCTCCACCTGCTCCGGATGCTCGCCGACCAGGCCGCCATCGCCATCGAGAATGCCCGCCTCTTCGAGGAGGCGCGGATGCGGAGCGCCCGGCTGAACGCCCTGAGTCAACTCAGCCGGACGGTGACCAGCTCCCTGGACCTCCAGCGGGTCTTCGACTACGTGGTGCGGGCGGCCGTGGACCTTCTGGACCTGGCCCTGGCCCGGGTGTATGTGTGGCAGGAAGCGACCGGCCTCTTGCACCTGCGAGCGAGTGCGGGGGCTCCGGATCTTCTCCCCTATCCACGGGACACATTCCAGCCTGGCGAGGGGGTCGTGGGAACCGTATTCCGCTCCTTGGGGGGCATGACGCTGGCCGATGCCGGCAATGATCCCCGCTACACCGAGCGGGCATGGGCCCAACAGGTCGGGGTCAAGAGCGTAGGTGCCATCCCGCTCCTACTGGGTGAGCGGGCCCTGGGCGTGCTGAGTGTTTCCCGGCGCGACCTCCGCACCTTTGACGCCGATGAGATCGGCCTGCTGAAATCGTTTGCCCAGCACGCCGCCATCGCCATCGAGAACGCCCGCCTCTTTAGCGAGGCCGAGCGGCTGGCGCAAGACAATCTGCTGCGACTGCGAGAGATCTCGATCCTGAATGAAATCGGGATGGCCATGCAGGGGACCATGCACCTGGACGCCCTCCTGGAGGTGGTGCTCACGGGCGTGACCTTCGGCGGAGGTCTGGGGTTCAACCGCGCCATCCTGCTCCTCACGGATGAGTCGCGGAACGTCCTGGAGGGGCGCATGGGGGTGGGCCCCAGCTCGGGCGAGGAGGCGGCCCGGGTCTGGACCGCGCTGGCATCGAAGGCCCGATCGTTGGGCGACCTGATCGTCGAGCGGGCGGCCGACCTCCGCCAGGGCACGGTTACCGCCTTCGATCGCCTGGCGCGGAGCCTCGTAATCCCCCTGCGTCCCGAGGCGGGGGTCCTGGCTCTCACCGTCCTGGAAGGCCGAGCGTTCCGGATCACCGACGCGCGGAACGACCCGCGTGTCCGCCCGGAGTGGGAGGGCCGGCTGGACGTAGACGAGTTCGCGTCTGTGCCGCTGGTGGCCAAGGGCAAGGTGGTGGGCGTCATCGTCGTGGACAACAAGTTCAACCGAAAGCCCATCACCGACGAGGACCTGGAGTTCCTCTCGGTCTTCGCCACCCAGGTGGGGTTGGCGGTGGAGAGCGCCCGGGTCTACACCAGCCTGGAGGAGGCCAGCCTGGAAGTGCAGCGGACCCACCATCAGCTCCTCCACCACGAACGGCTGGCGGCCCTGGGCGAGATGGCCGCTTACGTCGTTCACGAGATCAGGAACCCTCTGGTCTCCATCGGGGGGTTCGCGCGCCGGCTGGTGCGGCGCCTGCTGGACCGGGAGCCGGAAGGGCAGTACGCCCAGATCATCGCCCGCGAGGTGGACCGCTTGGAGCGGATCGTCCGGGCCGTCCAGGGCCTGTCGCGCGAGGTCCGACCGGCCCTGGTGGAAACCGACCTGCACACGCTGCTCCAGGATTGCGTGGTCCTGTTCGCGGAGCGGATCGCCAAGCAGCGCGTCCAGCTCCGCATGGACCTGGGAGAGCGGGCGCCGGTCCTGTCCCTAGACCCGGTGCAGGTGAAGCAGGCGATCGTGAATCTCATGGCCAACGCTTTGGAGGCCATGCCCAATGGTGGGACCCTTACCCTCGCCACGCGCCTAGCGCGTGGCGAGGGGGGTCAATTGGTTGATTTGTCAATTAGTCAATTAGGGGACCAAGGGACGTCGGCAGGCGGAGAAGCCATCACCGTTCGACCATTTGACGAATCGACCAGTCGACCTACCCCGGGGGAGTGGGTAGAGGTCAGCGTGGGCGACACCGGGGGCGGGATCGCGGAGGGGATCCTGGGCGAGGTGTTCAACCCCTTCTTCACCACGAAGGAGGCGGGGACAGGCCTCGGCCTCACCCTGGTCCGCAGGATCGCGCGCGCCCACGGGGGCGGGGTGGATGTGGACAACCAGCCGGGTCAGGGGGTCACCTTCCGGATCAGGCTGCCCATGGCGACCGAGGCGCGCCAGGGAGCGGTGGTAGCTTGAAGGGGAGGCGACATCAAGCGCTAGGGCCAGCACACTCCACACACAATGCGGGGTCCGGTGCCGGACAGCCGTGGCACATGGAAGTTGAGGGATCACGGGGAGGCACGCTCATGAAACGCGTCCTGGTGGTGGATGACGAGGAAGACATACGGCTCCTGTACCAGGAGGAGTTGCAGGAGGCCGGCTATCAGGTGGCCGTGGCGGCGGATGGCCACGAGGCGCTCCGGATGGTACAACAGAACCGGCCCGACCTCATGACCATTGACATCAAGATGCCGGGGATGGATGGGATCGAGCTCTTGCGGCGTGTGCGGGAGATCCACCGCGACCTGCCCATCATCATCTGCACTGCCTACGGCGAATACAAGTACGACTTCGGGACCTGGGCCAGCGACGCCTACCTGACCAAGTCGGCGGACCTGACGGAGCTGAAGGGGAAGATCCGCGAGCTTCTCGGCGACGCGTAGATTGGTGAAAAAAGCAGCAGCATCGAGGATGGGTGCCTATGCGCGTGGCAGGCACGAGGAGGGTTGATCCGGCCGGCCTGCGGGACCAACCACGCAAGGCGTGGCAAAGCCTGCTGCGGCGAGCGGTTGCGTGAAACACATCGTTAGTCCATGAAGAGGGAGTGCTTGGCATAGGGTTTGCTCCCCCGAGTGAAGGTGCTCAGGGCGTACGGGGCGGGAGGACACACATGAAGAAAATCGAAGCCATCATCAAACCGTTCAAGTTGGACGAGGTGAAGAACGCCCTGGCCGAGATCGGCATCCAGGGGATCACGGTCAGCGAGGTCAAAGGCTTTGGCCGGCAGAAGGGCCACACGGAGTTGTACCGGGGCGCCGAGTACACAATTGACTTCCTGCCCAAGGTGAAGATCGAGATCGTGGTCCCGGACAGCAAGTGCGACAAGGTGGTGGAAACGATCCAGTCCTCGGCCAAGACTGGCCGGATCGGGGACGGAAAGATCTTCATCCTGCCCTGCGAGGAGGTCATTCGCATCCGCACCGGCGAGCGCGGCGAGGCAGCCATCTAGTGCTGATCCGAAAAAACCATTGAACCGCCATGACGCCAAGGTCGCCAAGGATGCGATGTTTCGAACTCTCGACCGAAGAACGCGAAAACCAGTTTATGGGGCATTCAGGAGTTCCGTTCCTTCCCCCCAATCAGCCATTTCGGTCTTGGCGTTCCGGGTACCCAGCGCCGGCGCTGGGTGTCCTTGGCGGTTGAGAA
>CAZXXV010000102.1:900-10217 GCA_964644725.1 uncultured bacterium | reverse complement strand
GGTACTTGTCCTCGAAGCTGACGATGCCAGCCGCGCGAAGCAGCTCCTCGCACTCGGAGACCGTCAGATCGTGATTCCCAAGGACCGCGCACTGGACCTCCAGCCGGTCCTCCACCGCCCGCTCCACCAGGACGCGCGCGCTGAACTGGATGGCCTGGCGCACGGCGCGCGCGAGGTCCTGCCGGCTCGCCGCCCTGGCGATCCCCACGCTGGAGCCCGCTACAGCGGGCTTGACCACCACGGGATAGGCGAGCGCGCATTCCACCCGGGCAGAGGCGGCCGTCTCGTCCTCCAGCCACTGCCGCCGCGTGAACCAGGTCGCCTCCACGGTCGGCAGCCCGGCCCCGCGGAAGATCAGCTTGGACACGATCTTGTCCATGCCCGCGGCCGAGGCCGCGACGCCCGGGCCCACGTAGGGGATGTTGGCCAGCTCGAAGAGGCCTTGCAGCGTTCCGTCCTCGCCGTGGGTTCCGTGCACCACGGGGAACGCGATGTCGATGGCATCCTGCACCTGCTTGCGGAACCACCCCGCCCGGGCGGGATTTCCACAGAGGCCGCGGATCGAAGGATCCGGGGGGAGAAAGAGGGGGGTCACGTCCCCGGAGGGTTCTCTCGCTTGCAGACCCTCAAGCGCCTGCTTGAATGCCTGCTGCAAGCTCTTCCGGCGCGCGGGATCCTGAGCGGTCCGGCCCTCAGCTTCGACTTCTAGTAGGCGAGCGACGGCCCGGCCGGAGAGCCACGCCCCCACCTTGTTGAGATAGAGGAGGACCGTCTCGTACTCGCCGCGGAGCTGCCGCAGGACCTCGTACACCTTGCTGGCGGTGGTCACGGAGATCTCGTGTTCGACCGAACGGCTGCCGAAGACGAGGCCGACGCGCTTCATGGCACGCTCACGTCCCGACCTCGAGGTACGTGTCAGGCAAACGGTTCTCGAACAACAAGATGTCCCCCGGCCGCACGATCCCGGCCAGGCGATCCCCCACCTCGTCGGCCTGCCGCGCGGTCAGGATCCGATCTGTCGGGAAGCCGCGCTCCTTGAGACCCTCGCGGATGGGGCGGGTCTGCTCCGGCCCCACCAGGATCACATAATCGCATACCAACGCGGCCGCCTGGCCAAAGCGACGGTTCTCCTCGGCCTCGATCGGGCCGAGTTCGACCATCCCCGGCGTGATGAGAATCCGCGAGCCCCCCGTGAACTGCGAGAGCACCTCCAGGGCCATCTGCGCCCCCCGGGGGTTCGCGTTAGCCACATCCAGGATCTTGACGATGCCGCCCTCCTCTTGGATCTCCAGGCGCCTGGGCGCGGGCGAGAGCCCCGCCACCGCCTCGTGCATCGCCGCAAGCGGCACGCCGCACTCCCGGCCGGCCGCCAGGCCCGCCAGGATATTGGAGATGTTCCAGCGGCCGAGGAGTCGCGTCTCGAAGGTTTCGGTCTCTCCCGCCTCCGTCACCACCCGGAAGCGGCTGCCCCGGGCGCTGACCTCGAGATCCGTTCCTCGGATCGCGGGGTCCCGTTCCGATTCACTGAACCCGTACCGCACCACCCGCTTCCCCTCGGATCGGGCCCGCTCGGCCAGCCTGAGGCAGACCGGGTCGTCGGCATTCACCACGGCCGTTCCGCCCGGCGGCAACGAGGCCAGGAGCTCGTACTTGGCCTCGGCGATCGCCTCCGGCGTCCCGAACCGCTCCAGGTGCTGCACCCCCACGGAGGTCAGGATCCCCAGACACGGGTGGATGATGTCGCAGACCTCGCGGATCTCCCCCGGCCCGTACGCCGAGACCTCCACCACGAAGTACTCGTGCTCGTCCCGCAGTTCTTCCCGGATGACCCGGGTGATTCCCATGGTCGTGTTGACGCCCGCGGCCGTCTTCAGGACCCGGTATCGCGACGCCAGCAGGTCCGCCACGATGAACTTCGTCGTCGTCTTGCCGTAGCTCCCCGTGATCCCGATCACCCGCCCCGGATAGGCGCGCATGCGCCGCTCGGCCTCGCCCAAGAACTTCCGCGCGATGGAGCGCTCCAGCGGAAGCACCCCGTAGCCAGCAAGGTACACGACCACCGGGGCCAGGATGCCCGACGCGGCAAGTCCGCCGATGGCCCCCCACACCAGACTGGAAGAAGGACTCAGGGCCGAGGGCAGTAGATCGGCAAACACCATGTATCCCCTCACCATGAGCCCGCTCATGGCGAAGGCCACCACGCAAACCCGGATCGCCCGTGACGTCCACTGGAGGCGCTGGCTTACCTGGAGCGGGATGCGGCGCGCCAAGACGATGTGGCCAGTGCAGAGCCAGAGTCCGTACGCCGCCAGCCAGTGGACCCCCGTCCATCCCAGCAGGATGGCTGCACCCACCGTCAGGACCTGCCACCAGATCTCCAGCGTCGCAACCACCATCCGCCAGTGCGCGCGCATCCAGCGGGCATAGCGATCGGGCTTGTAGCGTTCTAACTGGAGGATGTAGACGCAATCCAGATGGTGCTGCACCACCACGAGGGCGTACGGGAATGCGACGCGAGCCACCCACCACGCGCCGGCAGCAGGCCACCGCAACCAGGCGACCGTCACGACGCTCCCCCCGCCCGCAAGAACTCCTTCACGGTCCAGCAGAACTCGTCCGGCATATCCAGGAAGGGAAAGTGACCCGCCCCTTCGAACACGACCAAGCGAGCCCGTGGGATCCGCGCCGCCATGATCTCCATCGCGCTGCGCGGCACTTCCTGGTCCTGGTCTCCCCACAGAATCAGGGTGGGCAACTGGATCGCCGGCAAGAGCGGTGTGAGATCCTCGTTGACCACCTTGACTAGCGTGGGACGCATCTGCCCCGCCGCGCGGTAGTCCCTCGATCCGAACCGTCCTTGCACTTTCGAAATCATCCGTCGTCCGGTAGCTCCCCAGCCGGGCAGGGAGAAAAACCATCTCGCCAGCTTGGCGGTGGCCACGCGGACGTAATAGCCAACCCGACGTCGCGGCCGGATCCCGGCGCTGGCTACCAGGACCAGGCGGGAGACCTGCGCAGGCTGTCTCGCTGCCAACGTGATCGCGATCCGCCCCCCGAAGGAATGGCCGATTAAGGCCGCCCCGGCCATTCCGGTCTCTTGCATCAGCCGTTGGACGTGCCCGGCGTAGTCCGCGGTTCCCCACGCCACGGACGGGGCCTGGCTCCATCCGAAGCCGGGAAGGTCCACGGCCAGCATGCGGAAGGAATCCGCCAGCGCCCCGCACAGCGGGGCCAGGCTCTGGCTCGACGCTCTCCACCCGTGGAGCAGGACGACCGGATCGCCCCGGCCTGCTTCCGTGAAATATGTCTCCAGCCCATTGATCCGGAGCAGCACGGACGTGTCCCATCAGCGGTCCCCGGGCACCTTCCCGGGGCCGGGCCCGGCGCCGGGGCCAGCGTACCCCAGGGCCTTCAGCGCCTCCCGCGCTACGACTCGATCGTCGAAGGGGATCGTGCGGTCACGCAGGATCTGGTAGGTCTCGTGCCCTTTGCCCGCGATCACCACGAGATCACCGGGCTGCGCTCGGGCCAGGGCAGAGGCAATGGCTTCCCGGCGATCAGGAGTTGTAGCATGCCGCTCCGATCCTCCGGACACCTTTTTGACCCCGACCTCGATCTCCGCGACGATGGCCAGCGGATCCTCGCTGCGCGGATTGTCCGAGGTGACGACCACAAGATCCGCCAGCCGCGCCGCCGCCTCCCCCATCAGGGGGCGCTTGGTCCGGTCCCGATCCCCACCGCATCCGAAGACCGCGATGACTCGGCCGGCCGCAAATTCCCGGGCGAATTGCAGGACGCGCTCCAGGGCGTCCGGCGTGTGGGCGTAATCCACGACGACCCCAAAGGGCTGGCCGGCTTCCACCTTCTCGAAGCGGCCGGGCACAGCACGTAGGTTCCGGATCCCTGCCTCGACCTGCTCTGCCGTCATGCCCAGGTGGAGGCACCCGCCCACCACCCCCAGGATGTTGGCCAGGTTGTGCTGGCCGACGAGGGGCGAATCGATCGTGAGCACCCCCCAGGGCGACTCCACCGTGGCCCGGATGCCGGCTAGCGCGAGCGACATCTCGCGAACCTTGAGGTCTGCGTCGGCAGTGATCCCGTAGCGGATCACCCTCGCCTGCGTCGCCTGCGCCATGAACGATGTCCACGGATCGTCGGCGTTCAGCACGGCCGCGGCCTCGCCCGGCTTCCGCCGATCCGTGCCCAGCATCTGGAACAACCGGGCCTTGGCCTTTGCATACGCCTGCATGGTCCCGTGGAAGTCGAGATGGTCCTGGGTGAGGTTGGTGAAGATCCCCACGTCGAACTCGCACCCGTCCACCCGGTGGAGGCTGAGCGAGTGGGACGAGACCTCCATGACCGCGCCCCACGCGTGGAGGTCGCGCATCCGATGGAGCAGCGATTGCAGGTCGCTGGACTCGGGCGTGGTCCGCTCACCCGGGAACGTGACCCTCCCGCACCGGTACTCGATGGTGCCCAGGAGACCCACGGTGTGCCCGGCCGCCGCCAGGATGGCCTCGGTGAGATAGGTGCTTGTCGTCTTCCCGTTGGTGCCGGTGACGCCGATCAGGCGAAGGGAGCCGCTTGGATTGTCAAAGAACCGACAGGCCGCCGCGGCCAGCGCCACCCGGGAGTCGGGCACCCGGATCACCGTCATCCCCGCCGGGATGGCGAGCGTGGCCGGCTCCCGCTCCACCATGACGGCCACGGCGCCCCGGGCCGCCGCGTCCGCGATGTAGACATGCCCGTCCTGGCGGAAGCCCCGGATGCACACGAACAGGGATCCGGGGACGACCGCCCGCGAGTCGTGCCCCACGGTCGTGATCTCCACGGCCGTGGGACTGGTGACCTCCACGCCGGCCCAGTCCGAGAGGAGCTGGTCCAGGCGCATGGCTAGCTCGCGCGGACCAGCCGCACGTCACGCGACGGCGACGGCGGCACCTGGAGATACTTCAGGGCATCCCGGGCGATCTCCCGGAACGTGGGCCCGGCGATGGAGCCTCCCCAGCGCAGCGTCTCGGGCTCGTCAATCAGCACCAGGATCACCAGGCGCGGCGATTCGGCCGGGACCGCGCCGACGAACGATGCCACCACCTTCTGGTGGGAATACCGGCCGGTGGCCGGGTCCATCTTCTGGGCCGTCCCGGTCTTGCCCGCCACGCTGTATTCCTCCAGGGCCGCCTCTTTCCCCGTCCCCTGCTCCACCGCGTCCCGCAGCATGTCGAGCAGCGTCTGGGCCGTCTCGGGGGAAATGACCCGGCGAATCACCACCGGCTCCACCTCGCGGGACAGCGAGGCGTCCTGCGCGGTGAGGCCCCGGACCACGTGGGGACGGACCAAGTTTCCCCCGTTGGCGACGGCAGCGAAGGCCGTGGCGATCTGCACGGGTGTCACCGAGATCTCCTGGCCCAGGGAAAGGACCGACAGCGACAGCGCCGACCAGCCCTTGGGGCGCCGCATGAGGCCCGGCGTCTCCCCGGGCAGATCCAGACCGGTCAGGCTGCCGAAGCCGAAGCCGCTGATGTAGTGGTAGTAGAAGCTCTTGCCCAGCTTCTGCCCGATCTTGATTGCCCCCACGTTGCTGGAATGCGTCAGGATCTCCCGGACCGTGAGCCACCCGTACTTCTCGTGATCCCGGATGGTGACGCCGCTCACCTCGATGGCGCCGTTCTCCCCGAAGAAGCGATCTCCGGGGCGGACCACTCCCTCCTCCAGAGCGCCGGCCACGAGAATCACCTTGAAGACGGAGCCGGGCTCGAAGGCATCGGTGACGGCGCGGTTGCGGCGGGCGGCAGCATTGGCTATTCGGTAGTTGTTGGGATCGTAGGTCGGCTGGTTGGCCAGGGCCAGGATTTCGCCATTCCAGGGATCCATCACGATCGCGGTGCCGGCCTTGGCCCGGGAGTGCTCCACCGCTCGCTGGAGCTCCCGCTCGGTGATGTACTGGAGGACCTCGTCAATGGTCAGGGTGAGATCGAAAATGGGGGCACGCCGCTCCGGCTCCTCCTGGCGGAAGATGACCCGTCCCAGGGCATCCTGTTGCGCCGAGACGAACTCCGGCTGGCCACCCAGGAGGTCATCGTATTGGTGCTCCAGCCCCTCGAGGCCGCGATCGTCCAGGCCCACCAATCCCAGGACGTGTGCCGCCAGTTCCTGCCGCGGGTAGTACCGGCGGCTCTCCGGAAACAGGCCGATGCCTTTGAGATTCAGATCGGTGATGGCCTCTGCCTGGGCCGGATCCAGCTGGCGCTGCAACCAGACGAACGGCTTGTCGGTGGTGAGCCGGGCCGCGAGGTCGCTGGCGGGCTGGTCCAGAATGGGGGCCAACGCCTTCGCGGTCGCGGCCGGGTCCTCTACGGCAGCGGGCTGGGCGAAGACGGAGGTGACCTTCAGGCTCACCGCCAGCTCGCGGCCGGTCCGGTCGTAGATCGTGCCGCGGCGGGAGAGGATGGGCAGGCGACGCTGGTACTGCTTGGTGGCGCGTTCCGCCAGGCGGTCACGCTGCTGGATCTGGAGGAAGAAGAGCTTGGCTGCGACGCCGCCGAGGGAGAGCAGCAGGACGAGGAAGATCAAAATGATGCGACGCCGCATGTCGGTCAGGCCTCTCCCGTGGGCGCACGGCCGACGCCAGACGCGTTCGGCCGCCCCCGCTCCGCGCCGCGCCGCGTCCCGGGGCGGAGTCGGCGTTCGGCTCTGCATCAAGGAAGGAACATTTGGTTGCTCACTCACGTGGGCTCGTCCAGCGACGGCACAGCGCGACGACGATTACTGCACCGCCGACTCCGGGACCAGGACGACCTGTCCCGGCTTCGGCGTGACCATCCCCAGGCGCTTGCGGGCAATCTCTTCCACGCGCTTGAGCGAGCGGAGCTGCCCCATTTCGAGCTTCAGCGCCTTGTTCTCCTGCACCAGGGCCGCCTGCTTCTCTCGCAGCCGCTCGATCTCGTAGCCCAGGCGGACCACGTAGGTGTGCTGCCACACGTACAGGAGCGCCCCCACCAGGATCAGGACGCCCAGGGCCACGGTCGAGAAGAGCTCCAGGGATTCCCACCGGACGGTCGACCGCCGCGCCGCCGGCCGGGACGCCACCCGGATGTCCGATCGCGTGCCGCCAATGGCCTGCGCCATGTCAGGCCACCTCCGGCAATCGCTCCAGGGCCCGGAGTTTTGCGCTGCGCGCCCGCGGGTTGGCGGCCGCCTCGGCTTCCCCGGGGGTGATGGGCCGCTTCGTCAGGATGCGCATCCCCCCGGCTGCCTCCAGGCGCCGCCAGGTCTGCTTCACGATCCGGTCCTCCAGCGAGTGAAAGCTGATGGCGGTAACGCGGGCGCCGGGACGGAGGTGGCCTGCAGCCTCCTCCAGGGCGCGCCCCAGTCCCGTCAGCTCGTCGTTCACCGCGATGCGGAGCGCCTGGAACGTCCGGGTTGCCGGATGGATGTGCCGCGGCCAAGCCGCCCGGGGAATGGCCCGGGCCACCACCTCCGCCAGGGCGGTGGTGGTCCGGATCGGCGATCGGCGCCGCGCCTCGACGATGGCCTGGGCGATCCGACGGGACCACCGCTCTTCGCCCCAGCGGAAGATCAGGTCGGCCAGCTCCCGCTCTGACAGGCGGCCCACGAGGTCGGTTGCCGTGTCCCCCACGCTCCGATCCATCCGCATGTCCAGCGGCCCCTCGCGCCCGAAGGAGAACCCCCGCACCGCCGTCTCCAGTTGCAGCGACGAGGCGCCGAGGTCGAACAGGATTCCATCGAACTGCCTTCCGGCCCCCACCAAGTCGGTCAGGTCCTCGTACCGGCCCTGGAGCAGGATCACTCGCTGGCCATAGGCCGCGAGTCGCTGGCGCGCAAGCGCCAGGGCCTCTGCGTCTCGATCAATGCCCAGGAGCGTCCCGGTCGGCTCGCTCGCCCGGAGGATGGCCTCGGCGTGCCCTCCCAGCCCGACCGTCGCATCCAGGTAGAATCCCCCGGGCCTGGGCCGGAGGATCGCGATGGCCTCCGCCACGAGGACCGGAACGTGATCGGTCACTATGCAGCCAGGGCTGCCACCGCCTCGTGGTGCATCCCGACCAGGGCATCCAGGGCAGTCCGGACCGAGTCGAAGGCCTGGAACAGGGAATCCACTCGCAGTTCCCGTAACCGGCCGGTGAATTCCGGCCCCAGGTTGGCCAGCGCCAGTGTCCCGCCCAGCTCGCGGGCGCGGCACAAGCGCTCCACCAGGACGCCCAGGCCCATCGCCTCCACCCGCTGCACCCCACGACAATCCACGATCAGCGTTCGGCAGCCGTCACGCAGGAGCGCGCCGACGGTGTTCTTCATCTCCACCATGGTGCGAATGCCGAGGTCCCCCTGCGGGTCAATCACCGCCACCTTGTGGGCTTCCGACCAGCGGACCTGCATGTGTCCCCTCCTACAGATAGGTGATGCGGCGGATCCGATTCAGGTCTGCCTCCGACAGCTTCGGCACTTCCCGGGAGCTTTTCCTCCAAACCCGGCGGAACCAGCCGGGCGCCGTTGACCCCAGGGTCCACCGTCGAGCGGACCGGCGCGGTGTTGGTGCGGGTTGCGCCTGTCGCGGCTGTGCCATGTGTCCTCCCTTCGAATCCCCGGACGACCATCCGCGGTGCTTCGCGCGTTCCCCGTCTGCGGATGGTCGCATCGGTTCGCGTGTCACGAGGCTAGACGCCCAGCTCACCCAGCTTGGCCGAAAGCTCCTCGGACGAGGGGGCCGTGCTCACCTTGGCCTCCCAGCGGGCCTTGTCCCAGATCTCGATCTGATCCATGACGCCGAGGATGACCACCTCCCGCGTGATCCCGGCGCGTTGGCGCAGGGCCTGCGGGATCAGGATCCGCCCCTGCGGGTCGATCTCCACATCCTCCGCCGAGGAGTAGACGAGGCGGAGGAAATCGCGCATGTCTCGCTTGAACGTCGGATTGGAACGGATGCGATCCTCGATGACCCGCCAGGCCTTCATGGGGAAGGCGGTGATGTACGCGTCGAAGCTGGTGAGCACCAGCGTCTTCTCTTTCTTGAGCACCTCGCGAAGCTTCGCCGGGATGCTCAGGCGCCCTTTGTCGTCAATGGCGTGCTCGTACTGACCTCGGAACATCGCTCGCCCTTATCCCGGATTATTCGCGAGACGTTCGCGAAGAATCCCGCGGAATGACCAATGCCCAATGGCCAATGACCAAACGGGGGTCCGGTTGCTCTCGCCGCCAGTGACGGTGCCAGCCGCGATCTCGCCCCCATTGGGATTTGGAAATTGGTCATTGGTCATTCGATCCGGACCATTCACGATCGTCCTCATGCATTGCCCGGTTTA